>DASTZO010000313.1:0-6863 GCA_035764265.1 Sphingomicrobium sp. | reverse complement strand
GGAAGGTCTTCCTCGCGCACCCAGATGGCGAGATCGACCTTGCGGCCGCTCATGGTGGTGAAGCTGTCGCGGTTGGGCTTGAGGTCGCCTGCGACCAGCGCGAACAGATAGCAGGGCTTGGGGAACGGGTCCTCCCACCGGGCCCAGTGGCGGCCGCCTTCGCCCTGGCCGGATTCGACGCACTTGCCGTTGGTCAGCAGCACCGGGAAGGCGGCCGAATCGGCGTCCATCCGCACCCGGTAGCGGCTGAGCACGTCAGGCCGGTCGGGGAAGAAGGTGATGCGGCGGAAGCCTTCCGCCTCGCACTGGGTGTAGAGCCCGCCCCCCGACGCGTAGAGGCCGGTCAGCTTGCTGTTGGCGGCCGGGTGGACCTCGACCTCGGTCTCGACCGTCGCGCTATCGCTTGAGAGCTCGATGACGAGGGCCGGCCCGTCCATCGACCAGCGCGCCTCGCCGCCGTCGACCGCGACCCGAAGCGGGGTCAGCTCGTCGCCGTCGAGCCGCAGCGGGCGGCGGTGGTTGCCGTTGCGCACCACGGTCAGCGTCGAGCGGACGCGCGTCGCGGCGGGGTCGAGGGTGAAATCGAGCGCGACCTCAGGCACCAGCCAGTCGGGCGGGCGGTAATCTTCGCGCCGGATGGCGACATGGGCCGGCGGGCGCGGCTCTTCGGGGATCGTTCGGGCGTCCATGAACGAGCGGGCTTAGGCGGCGTCGGGAGCCGGCACAACCGAGCGCGAGCGGCTGAGCGCGCCGAGCATTCCGCCAAGCGCGAGCACCGCCCCGGCGGCCGCCATGGGCGTCCAGCGGTAGCCCTCGAGCGCGGTCGAGAAGCCCATCGCGATGACCGGCACCAGGACGCTCGAATAAGCCGCCTTGGCCGGGCCGATCTTGCGCACCACCGGCAGATAGAGGCTGAAGGCGATCGCCGACGCGAACACCGCCAGATAGACGATTCCCAGCCAGTAGCCGGGGCGCAGCTCGACGACCGGCGGGCCGGCGATCAGGAGCGCCAGGGCGCCGTCCATCAGCGCCCCGAGGCCCATCGCCCAGGCGAGCAGCGTGAACAAAGGGTAGCGCCGCACCTCCTCGCGCGCCTGGAACACGTTGGCGATCGACGCCGCGATCATCCCGGCGAGGGTGAGGCCGATTCCGGCCAGGATCGCCCCGCTGCGCGCCGGATTCTCGCCGAGCTCGTGGGCGAACAGCAAGCCGATCCCCGCGACCGCGGCCATCGAGCCGGCGACGAAGCGCGCATCCGGCCGCTGACCGAGGAAAACCCAGCCGAGCAGGGTGTTGGGAATCAGGAGCAAGGCGAACACCGTCGCGACCAGGCCCGAGGTGATGTGCTGCTCGGCCAGGTACACGGCGTTGAAGTTGATCACGAATTGCGTGAAGCCGAGCACCGCCGCGGCCGCGATTCCGCCCGCGGGCAGCGTCAGGCCCCCGCCCTTCCAGCGGGCGATCGCCGCCATCGCCGCCGTGGCGAGGAGGAAGCGGTAGGTGATCGACCATTGCGGCGGGACGGCGCCGAGCTGGTCGCGAATGACGATCCAGGTCGAGCCCCAGATGGCGGTGAAGATGAGGAACGGGACGATGACCGAAAGGTCGGCGCGGCGTCCGACCGCAAGCGCGGCCGTCACAGCGCGCGGATCGCCGCCGCCAGCTTGCCGACCGCCTCGCCCTGCTGGTCCCAGCTGGTGACCAGGCGGATCTCGCCCGTCCCCCAGTCGTAGAAGTCGAAGCCCTGCGAGCGCAGCCGGGCGGCCTCGTCGGCGGTCATTTTGAGGAACAGCTCGTTGGCCTCGACCAAATGGACGAGGCGATCGGGCGCGGCCTCGGCGAGAGCCTTGGCGGCGGCGTTGGCGGCGCGGGCGTTGGCAAGCCACAGGTCGTTGTCGAGCAGCGCCAGGAGCTGCGCGGCGAGCATCCGGCCCTTGGACAGCAGATGGCCGGCGCGCTTGCGGCGGACGAGGATTTCGTCGGCGAGCTCGGCCTTGAACAGCACCAGCGCCTCGGCGTTGAGGCCGCCGTTCTTGACGAAGCCGAACGATAGAGCGTCGATTCCGGCCCGCCAGGTGACATCGGCGGGGCGGGCGCCGGTCGCGGCGCTGGCGTTGGCGAAGCGGGCGCCGTCCATGTGGAAGCCGAGCTGGTGCGCGCGCGCCAGCTCGCCGAGCGCGGCGACTTCGCCGGCGCTAAAAGCGAGCCCGTATTCGGTCGCGTTGGTGATCGACAAAGCGCGCGGCTGGACCTGGTGGACGTCCTTGCGGATGCGGCCGATCGCTCCGCTCACCGCATCGGGCGTGACCTTGGCGCCCGGCCCGTCGACCAGGATCAGCTTGGCCCCGTTTGTGTAGAAGCCCGGGGCGCCGGCCTCGTCGTTCTCGATGTGCGCGTCCCGGTGGCAGATGATGCCGCCGTGGGGCGGGCACAGGGCCGCGAGCGCGAGGCAATTCGCAGCCGTTCCCGTCGTCACCCACAAAGCTCGGACGCGGGTCTCGAACAGGTCGGAGAAGGCCGCGTCGAGGCGGGCGCTCCATTCGTCGCCGTCGTAGGCGGTGTCGAGGCGGTTGGAGGCGGCGATCGCCTCGAGCACCGCGGGGTGCGCGGCGGCCGCATTGTCCGAGAAAAATCGCATCGCGGCCGGTGTCCAAGCGGATCGAGCCTCGCATGGCAAGCCAAAGGTGATATCTTCGCTGGCGGGATGTGAGGGAGGGTTTGGGTGAGCGCTCTTCAGCAGCAGGAGTACGACGCCGCGGCGATCATGGGCGGGCTCTACGGCGACGGGATCATCGGCCTGAAAGGCGCCTTTTCGCCCGAGTGGGCCGACGCGCTGCACGCCGACATCATGACCCTGTTCGAGGAGGCCAAAGCGGTGCCCGGCGGCGCTTTGCCGCGCGGGCCCGAGCGCTGGTACGTCGAGGTCCACCCCGAGCGCGTCCGCGGCTTTACCGACATCGCCACCCACCCCTGGTTCGTCGCGGTGTGCGAGGCGGTGCTCGGCCCCGACTACACAATCGTCGAGGTCGGGTTCGACATTCCCTTCCCCGGCGCCGCCGACCAGCCGTGGCACCGCGACTTCCCGGCGCCCGAGGCGACGCTCATCGGGAGGCGGCTGAACAGCCTCGCGTTCAACCTGCCGGCCGTCGACTGCACGCTCGAGATGGGGGCGCTGGAGATCGCGCTCCGGACGCAATGGGACGACATCACCGGGGCCAGGGACGACATGTTCCCGGGGCCCGAGCTGTGGGACCGCTACGCCAAGCGGATGGTGCGCAAGCTGCCGCAGCGCGGCGACATGTCGGCGCGATCGGCGCTGACCATCCACCGCGGCACCGCCAACCGCTCGGACCTCGCTCGGCCGGTGCTGGTCGTCGGGGTCGACGCGCCCGATGCGGTCAACACCGACCACCACGACGTCCAGGTGACCCGCGGCTACCTCGACCGCCTGCCGCCGCGGGTGCGCGACCATCTGGCCTGCCGCGTCAGCGACGCGCTCGAGCCGGTTATCCAGCGCCACGTGATCGAGGGGCTGCTCGAGCCGAGCTACGGGTGATTGGTGCGAAGTGCAGCGGGGGCTAATGTCCGCTTTCGACCCATTGCGGTCATTAGCGTCGCAGCCTTTCTTTCTCTAGCAACGCAGGCCATTCTCAACGCCGGGAAAGCGGGAGGCCGGACATGTTCCTTCGCCGCATCATTGAGAATCTTAGGGCGCAGAACTGGACCGCCATTACGATCGAGTTCGCCATCGTCATCGTGGGCGTCTTCATTGGTACCCAGGTGTCGAACTGGAACCAGCAGCGGATCGAAAAGCGGGAGACTGCCCAGCTACTCCTCGAATTGCGGCCAGCATTGCAATCCTCGATGGACTTCTTCGAAACCGCCAAAGATTATTATGCGACGTCGCGAGCCTACTCGGATACGGCATTCGTCGGCTGGCGCGGCGATCCGAAGGTCAGCGACGAGCAATTTGTGATCGCTGCTTACCAGGCCAGCCAAGTCTACAGGTTCGGAGTCAATGGCGCCAACTGGGCGTCGGTTTTCGGCGGCGAGCGGATGCGCGACATCGACAGTGTCGCGGTGCGCCGCAGCCTGACCAACTTGATGGCGTTCAACTATAATCAAGTGGATCTGGCGGCCGTTGCCACGCCCTACCGGGAACATGTGCGGCAGCTCATCCCCGAAGACATCCAGGACGCGATCCGGGCCGAGTGCTCCGATAAGCCCATTCCGGAGCGGCCGCTGACCATTCGTCTTCCGGCGACCTGCGATCTCGATCTGCCGGAAGCCCGCTTCGCGCAGGCGGCGTCCGCGCTGCGCGCACGGCCCGAGTTGGTCGGCGAGCTGCGCTGGCATCGCGCAGCGGTCGCGGCATACCTCGTCGTCCTCGGGGCAGTTGAGCGGCAGACCCGGGAGTTGCAGCAGGCGATCGACCAGTCGTGACCAACGACGCTTATCGCGGACCCTTCGAATGTCCGCTTTCCACCCAAGGCTGACATTAGCTTTGCGAGCGAATGGGACCCTGCATCAGACGGGCTGCGGGTTTCTCCACACCCCATCCGGGGGATCCTCTGACTTCGCCTGTCCCCCGGACAGGCGCGGTCAGAGGATGGTGCTGCCGGTGAGGATTGAACTCACGACCTCAGCCTTACCAAGGATGCGCTCTACCACTGAGCTACGGCAGCACTGACGGAGGACGCGCGCCTTTGACCGTGAGGGCGCCGCTGTGTCAACCCGGCTTGCCGTCGGTCTCCGCGGGGACCAAAATGGGGACCATGGCCGACAAGAAAAAGGAGCGCGAGGAACGGCTTGCGGCCGCGCTCAAGGAGAATCTGAAGCGGCGCAAGGCGCAGGCGCGAGAGATGGCGCAAGGCGTCATCCCGGCGGAGGCCGGGATTTCGGGACAAGAAGGCGCCGGAGACTGAAACTCGCTGAGATCCCGGAGCAAGTCCGGGATGACGGCTACAGGGGGCGCCGAGCCAGGCGAAGAACCCCATCCACCATCCTCCGGATGGTCCCCCTCCCCGTTCCGGGGAGGATTAGAGCGGGGCGCAGGCGGCTTCGAGCCAGGCGCGGTCGGCGCCTTCGAGGCGGGGGCCGATCTTCGCCAGCACCTCGGCGTGATAGGCGTTGAGCCAGGCGAGCTCCTGGTCGCCGAGCATTTCGCGGACGATCAGGCGCCGCTCGATTGGGGCGTGGGTCAGGGTCTCGAAGCCGAGCATCTCCTTTTCCGCGCCGGCGACCTGCCGGTCGACGACCAGCACCAAATTCTCGATGCGGATGCCGTACTCGCCGCTCTTGTAATAGCCGGGCTCATTGCTGAGGATCATTCCGGCGCGCAGCGGCTCGTCGCCGCCCGATTGCGCGCTTCCGACCGGGGCGATGCGCTGCGGGCCCTCGTGGACCGACAGGAAGCTGCCGACCCCGTGGCCGGTGCCGTGGGCGTAGTCGAGCCCCGCCTCCCACAGCGGGCGGCGGGCGAAGCTGTCGAGCTGGCTGCCGCGCGTGCCCTTGGGGAACAGCGCCGAGGCGACGGCGATGTGGCCCTTGAGCACGCGGGTGAAGCGGTCGCGCATCTCGGCCGTCGGCTCGCCGATCGGCACGGTGCGGGTGATGTCGGTGGTGCCGTCGACATATTGGCCGCCCGAATCGACCAGGTAGAGCGTGCCGGGCTCGAGCTTGCGGTTGGTCTTTTCGGAACTGCGGTAGTGGACGATGGCGCCGTTGGGGCCGGCGCCGGAGATGGTGTCGAACGACAGGTCGCGGAGCTCGGGGGCTTCGCGGCGCAGGGATTCGAGGCGGTCGGACGCGGTGAGCTCGTCGAGCTCGCCCTTCGGCGCCTCGGCCTCGACCCATTTGAGGAACTTCGCGATCGCCGCCCCGTCGCGTTCCTGGGCGCACCTGTGGCCGGCGATCTCGGCCGGGTTCTTGATCGCTTTTGGAAGCACCGTCGGGTCGCGGACCGCGAGGATCCTGGCCCCGGCCTTGTCGAGCGCCTCGAAGATCGCCGCGACCGCGCGCTCGGGGTCGACGGCGACGGTCTTGCCCTCGAGGGCCGCGAGCGCCGGCTCGAACTCGGTGCGCTCGTGCAGGCGAACCCCGTTGCCGAGGTGCTGGCGGACCTGCGCGTCGACCTTCTCCGAGGCGACGAACAGGTCGGCGGTGCCGTCGGAATGGACCAAGGCATAGGCGAGCGCGACCGGGGTGCGGGCGACGTCGGCGCCGCGGACGTTGAACGCCCAGGCGATCGAATCGAGCGCCGACAGCACCGCCGCGTCGGCGCCCTCCTTGCTCAGCCAGTCGGCGATCTCGGTGCGCTTTTCGGCGGCGCTCTTGCCGGCGTATTGGTCGGGGTGGACGACCAGGTGGGCGTTGGAGGCTTCGGGCCGATCCTCCCACACCGCGTCGATCGGGTTGCGCTGGACCGCGACTAGGCTTGCGCCGCGCTGGCTGAGCGCCTCGCTTGCTCTCTTCACCCAGTCGCGGCTGTGCAGCCACGGGTCGTAGCCGATCCGGGCTCCTTCACGCGCATGCTCCTTGAGCCAGTCGGTGATGCTGGTCTCGGGCACCGACTGGTAGCTCCACTGGTCCGCGCTGACCTGTTGGCGGACCTGGAGCGTGTAGCGGCCGTCGACGAAGATCGCCGCCTCTTGCGGAAGCACCACCGCCGAGCCGGCCGAGCCCTCGAAGCCGGTCAGCCAGGCGAGCCGCTGGGCGTAGGTGCCGACATATTCGCTCATATGCTCGTCGGTCAGCGGGACGACGAAGCCGTCGAGACGATCCTCTTTCAGCTGTTGGCGGAGGGCTGCAAGGCGGTCAGCATAGGATGACATGGATTAGCTCCTTTGAATTGGAGCTAGTCC
>DASTZO010000312.1:0-3641 GCA_035764265.1 Sphingomicrobium sp. | reverse complement strand
AGAACGGAACCGCGCTTCATCGTCTTGAGCATTTCGCGCGTCACCAGATTGGGCGCCGCCGCGCCGGGCACCAGCACCGCGCCGATCACCAGCTCGGCCTTCTCGACCGCGTTGGCGATCGCGCTGCGCGACGCGTAGGCGGTCTTGATCTGGCTGCCGAAGAACATGTCGAGCTCGGCCAGCCGCTCGTTGGAAATGTCGTAGATGGTGACGTCGGCGCGCATGCCCACCGCCATCTGCGCGGCGTTGACCCCGGCGACCCCGCCGCCGAGGATCGCGACCCGCGCCGGCGCGACCCCGGGCACTCCGCCGAGCAGCACGCCGCGGCCGCCCTGCTCTTTCTCGAGGTAGTGCGCGCCGACCTGGATCGACATCCGCCCGGCGACCTCGCTCATCGGCTTTAAGAGGGGCAGGGCGCCCGAGCGCGACGTTACCGTCTCGTAGGCGATGCAGGTCGCGCCCGATTGCATCAGCCCCTCGGCCTGCGGCTTGTCGGCGGCGAGGTGGAGGTAGGTGAACAATATGTGCCGCGGCTCGAGAAGCGCGATCTCCTGCGGCTGCGGCTCCTTGACCTTGACGATCATGTCGGACGCCGCGAACACGGCGGCGGCATCCGGCAGGATGGTCGCGCCGGCCTTGCGGTAGGCGGCGTCGGGGCAATCGATGCCGTTGCCCGCCCGGGTCTCGACGAACGCCTCATGCCCGGCGGCGACCAGCTCGGCGACCGATGCGGGGGTCAGGCCGACCCGATATTCGTGGTTCTTGATTTCCCTCGGCACCCCAATCCGCATCGTTTTCACCGCTCCCAAAATGACGTTCGCGCCGCGCTATAGACGCGTGTCCCGGCCTTGTCCCCGCAAGATTGCGGCTCCGGAACAGCGGTGCTAGTGCGGCGCGCCCGGGCACCTGGGGATGCCGGGGACGGGTTCGATGCGGATTGGCGGAAGCCCACTTTTGCTGTCGAAGGCGAGGCAGAACTTCACGCAATGAACATTACTGCGACCGGAGGCGCCGAGGCGGACGCGCCGAACGACGTTTCCCATGGGCACGCACATGGTCCGCTGCACAAGCTGGCGCTCGGAGCGGTCGGAATCGTCTACGGCGACATCGGCACCTCGCCGATCTACGCGTTCCGCGAGACGTTCGCCGGGCACCACACGCTGTCGCCCGACCGGCTCCACGTCTACGGGGTCCTGAGCCTGATCTTCTGGTCGATGATGATCATCGTCACGACCAAATATCTGTCGGTCATCATGCGCGCCGACAACAAGGGCGAGGGCGGCAGCCTGGCGCTGCTGGCCCTGATCAACCGCTCGATCGGCGGCGAGAAGCGCTGGACCGCGGGGATCGTGCTGCTCGGCGTGTTCGCGACCGCCCTGTTCTACGGCGATTCGATGATCACCCCGGCGATCTCTGTCCTGTCGGCGGTCGAGGGCCTGACCACGGTCGAGGCGAGCTTCCAGCCCTATGTGATCCCGGTCGCCATCGGCATCCTCGTCGGCCTGTTCGCGATCCAGTCGCGCGGCACGGCCAAGGTCGGGTCGATGTTCGGGCCGGTGATGGTCACCTATTTCGTCACCCTGGCGGTGCTCGGGGTGGTTCACATCGTCGATCACCCGGCGGTCGTCCTGGCGACCCTCAACCCGTTCAACGCGGTCAATTTCTATATCCAGGAGCCGATGCGGGCGTTCATCGCGATGGGCTCGGTCGTCCTCGCCGTCACGGGCGCCGAGGCGCTGTACGCCGACATGGGTCATTTCGGCCGCCGGCCGATCCGCGTCGCGTGGCTCTATTTCGTCATGCCGGCGCTGCTCTTGAACTACATGGGGCAGGCGGCGATGCTGATGGCCCAGTCGCCGGCCGAGGCGGTCGAGACGGTCAAGAACCCGTTCTTCTACCTCGCCCCCGACATGCTTCGGCTGCCGCTGGTGCTGCTGGCGACGCTGGCGACGATCATCGCCAGCCAGGCGGTCATTTCCGGCGCCTTCTCGGTCACCCAGCAGGCGATTCAGCTCGGCTTCATGCCGCGCCTCCGGATCACCCACACCAGCGAGCGCGCCGCCGGGCAGATCTACATCCCGGTGATCAACTGGGCGCTGCTGGTGATGGTGGTGCTGCTCGTCCTGACCTTCGGATCGTCGTCGAACCTCGCCGCGGCCTACGGGATCGCGGTCACCGGCGCGATGCTGATCGACGGGGTGCTGATCGCCGTCGTCCTGCTGACGATGTGGAAGTGGAACCGGGTGCTGGCGATCGGCCTGCTGGCCGTGTTCTTCACCATCGACCTGCTCTATTTCTCGGCCAACCTCCTGAAGGTGCCCGACGGCGGCTGGTTCCCGCTGCTGATCGGGGCGATCGCCTTCACCTTGCTCACCACCTGGGCGAAGGGCCGCAAGCTGATGATCGACCGGATGGCGGAAGCGAGCCTGCCGATGGAGATCTTCATCAAGTCGGCCGCCGGGAGCGCCGCCCGGGTCCCGGGCACCGCGGTGTTCATGACCAGCTCGGGCAGCGGAGTGCCGCACGCGCTGCTCCACAACTTGAAGCACAACAAGGTGCTGCATGAGCGGATCATCCTGCTGACGGTGCGGATCGAGGACATCCCCTACGTCCCCGAGGACAAGCGCCTGGAGACCCGGGACTACGGATCGGGTTTCTACCGGCTGAAGCTGCGTTACGGATTCATGGAGGAGATCGACGTCCCCGCGGCGCTCGGCAAGGCCAAGGACTGCGGCCCGGCGTGCAAGATGATGGACACCAGCTTCTTCCTCGCCCGCCAGACCCTGATCGCCTCGGCGCGCCCGGGCATGGCGATCTGGCGCGAGAAGTTGTTCGCCTGGATGCTGCGCAACGCCGAAAGCGCGATGGAATTCTTCAAGCTCCCGCACAACCGCGTCGTCGAGCTCGGCAGCCAGCTCGAGATTTGAACCTTCGCGCGCGGCCACGGGTTGCGCGGCCATGGAAACCAGCCTTTCGTGGGTCGCCACCGCCGCGACCATCCTCGCCGCCTCGATCACCGCGTCCAACCTTGGCACCCGGATCACCGGCTACGGCTTCGTCGTCTTCACTTTGGGCTCGATCGCCTGGCTCGGCTTCGGCCTGATGAGCGGCCAGCCGGCTTTGGTGTGGACCAACGCCGCGCTCACCGTCCTCAACCTGTTCGGAATCTGGCGCTGGCTCGGCCGCCAGGCGAGGATCGAGGATGGCTCGGCCGCCGCCGCCGAGGCCAGCCGAGCGACTCCCGGCGAAGCGCTGTTCCCGGTGTCGCTCCTGGCGCGTGCAGCCGTCCGAGCGAGGGACGAACGGCTCGGGGCGTGCGTCGATGCGATGGCCGGCTGCCGGAGCGGGCGGATCGCCTATGTGATGGTTTCCGAAGGCGGCATCGCCGGCGCCGGCGAGACCTTGCGGCGGCTGCCGTGGAGCAGGCTGCGGGTCGAGGGGGACGAGGTCGTCACCGGACTTGACCCGGCGCAATTCTGCAGGCTCGAGCCGGTGCCCAAGGACGAATGGCCCTCTCGGTGAAAAGCGGCGCGCTGATCGTCACCGCCGAGCTCGGCGCCGAGGATTTCGCCTGGCTCGACGCGCTCCGACGCCGCCACTACCCGCCGGAGCGCAACCGGGTGCCGGCGCACCTGACCCTG
>DASTZO010000311.1:0-7793 GCA_035764265.1 Sphingomicrobium sp. | reverse complement strand
TCTCGCCGCCGTGGGCATGGCGTTCCTGACGGCCGCCGCCGTCAACCGCGAGCTGCGCGGGCGCGGCCATTTCGGCGGGCGGCCGGAACCGAAGCTCCTCGACCTGCTCGACCTCGTCGCGCTCGGCACCGTCGCCGACGTCGCCCGTCTCAAGACCCTCAACCGCGCGTTCGTCACCCAGGGCCTGAAGGTCATGGCGGAGCGCCGGAACATCGGCTTGTCGGCGCTCGCCGAGGCCGCTCGGCTGGTCAAGCCGCCGTGCTGCCGCGACCTCGGCTTCGCGCTCGGCCCCAGGATCAACGCCGGCGGCCGGGTCGGCAAGTCGGACTTGGGTGTGCGGCTGCTGACCTCGACCGACCCCGAGGAAGCCCGCGCCATCGCCGCCGAGCTCGACCGCCTCAACGAGGAGCGGCGGGCGATCGAGATGCTGGTTTCGGAGCAGGCCGAAGCGCAGGCTCGGGAGCAGGCCGACGCCCCGCTGATCCTGGTGATGAGCGCCGGCTGGCACCAGGGCGTGATCGGCATCGTCGCCGGGCGCCTGAAGGAGCGTTTCGGCCGGCCGGCGATCGTCGTCGCCGAGTGCGAGGACGGCACCGGCAAGGGCTCGGGCCGCTCGATCGGCGGGGTTGACCTCGGCGCGGCGGTGCTCGCGGCGAAGGAAAGCGGGCTGCTGGTCGCCGGAGGGGGCCATGCGATGGCGGCCGGGCTGACTCTCCCAGCGGGCGGGCTGGAGCCGTTGCGCGCCTTCCTCCACGAGCGGCTCGCCGCCGACGTCGAGGCGTCGCTCGGCGGGCGGGCGCTGCTGCTCGACGCTCTGCTCGCACCCGGCGGGGTGGCGGCGGCGCTGTGCGACGCGCTCGATGTGGCCGGGCCCTACGGCGCCGGCTGGCCCGCGCCGCGGGTTGCGGCCGGCCCGGCGCGGCTGCTAAGGACCGGCGTCGTCGGCGACGGCCACGTCCGCGGCCTCGCCTGCGGCGACGACGGCAAGAGCTTCAAATGGATCGCCTTTAGGAGCGCCGCGACCGAGCTCGGCCAGGCGCTGCTCGCCTCGCCCGGCGACCGGAAATGGTGGCTCGCGGGCACGATCAAGCGCGACGAATGGAACGGCGGCAACGCCGCCGAAATGCACCTCGAGGACGCCGCGCTCGCTTGACCCACTTCCGGCGCTCGCCTAACCGGCGAGCCGCTTCACGGCCCCATCGTCTAGCGGTCCAGGACGTCGCCCTTTCACGGCGAAAACACGGGTTCGAGTCCCGTTGGGGTCACCACGGTTGGACGGTCGGGCGATGGTAAAGCGCTAAGTGGCGGCATGACGGACACCACCCAGCTCGATTCACCGCCGGCGGACACGATCGACGCGCGCCCCCTGCTCGAGGTCGCGCGCGACCCGCGCTACCTGCAGCTGGTTCGGGAGCGCTCCCGGTTCAGCTGGATCCTGACCGCGATCATGCTGGTCGTCTTCTTCGGCTACATCCTGCTGATCGCTTTCGCGCCCGAGCTGCTCGCCCGGCGCATCGGCGGCGGGGTCACCACCCTCGGCATCCCGCTGGGCATCGCCGTGATCCTGTGCGGCATCCTCCTCACCGCGATTTACGTGCACCGGGCCAACCGGCGGTTCGACCCGATCATCCGCGAAATCACGCAGCGGCCGGGGCCTTGACGAGCTCGCTTGCGCCGCGGGTCGCGGTCCTCCTGCTCGCCGCCATCCTGCCGGCCGCGGCGCTCGCCGATACCCGGCTGGCGACGGAGCGTGGCACCAACTGGCCGGCCGTATTGGTCTTCGCTGCCTTCGTCGTGGTCACGCTGGGGATCACCCGCTGGGCCGCCCGAAGGACCCGCACCACCGCCGATTTCTACGCGGCGGGCGGCGGGATCACGGGGTTCCAGAACGGGCTCGCAATCGCCGGCGACTATATGTCGGCGGCCTCGTTTCTCGGCATCTCCGCCCAGATCTTCGCCGACGGCTATGACGGGCTGATCTACTCGACCGGCTTCCTGGTCGGGTGGCCGATCATCCTGTTCCTGCTGGCCGAACGTTTCCGCAACCTCGGCCGCTACACCTTCGCCGACGTTGCGTCCTTCCGCTTCGGGCAGACGCCCGTGCGGCTGTTCGCGGCCTTCAGCACGCTCGCGGTCGTGATCTTCTACCTGATCGCCCAGATGGTCGGCGCGGGCCAGCTGATTACCCTGCTGTTCGGCCTACCGTACGGCTTTGCGGTCGGCATCGTCGGTGTTCTGATGACGCTCTATGTGATGTTCGGCGGGATGATCGCCACCACCTGGGTGCAGATCATCAAGGCCGTCTTGCTGCTCGGCTGCGCGACGGTGATGGCTTTCGCCGTCCTGGCAAGCTTCGATTTCTCGCCGGATGCGCTGTTCGCGCGGGCCATCGAGGTGAAGAGCGGCCTTGCCGCCGCGGCCGGAGCGCCGCCGGCGGAAGCGGCGGCCCGCGGCGCCTCGATCATGGCGCCCGGCAATTTCATCAAGGACCCCATCTCGGCGATCTCGTTCGGAATGGCGCTGATGTTCGGCACCGCCGGCCTGCCCCACATCCTGATGCGCTTCATCACCGTTCCCGATGCGAAGGCGGCGCGCAAGTCGGTGCTGTGGGCGACCGGCTGGATCGGTTATTTCTACCTGCTCACCTTCATCATCGGCTTCGGCGCCATCGTCATGGTCGCGAGCAACCCCGCGTTCCTCGACCCGGGCGGCGGGCTTCGCGGCGGCGGCAACATGGCCGCGGTCCATCTGGCGTCCGCGGTCGGCGGCAACCTGTTCCTGGGGTTCGTATCGGCGGTCGCGTTCGCGACCATCCTTGCCGTCGTCGCCGGATTGACCCTCGCCGGAGCGTCGGCGGTCAGCCACGACATCTACGCGTCGGTCCTGCGCCACGGCACGGCGAAATCCGAAGACGAACTGCGCGTGTCGCGAATCACGGTGCTGGTCCTGGCGGCGGTCGCCATCCTGCTCGGCATATTGTTCGAAAAGCAGAACGTCGCTTTCATGGTCAGCCTCGCGTTCGCGCTCGCTGCGTCGGGCAATTTCCCGGTCCTTTTGCTTTCGATCCTGTGGGGCGGCTCGACCACCCGCGGAGTGCTGTGGGGCGGCCTGGTCGGAGTTCTCACCGCCCTGGTCCTGACCGTGCTCTCCCCGGCGGTGTGGGTGACGACCTTTGGCTTCGCCGAAGCCGTGTTCCCCTACAGCTCGCCGACGATCTTCTCGATGCCGCTCGCTTTCCTCGCCATCTTCATCGTCTCCAAGCTTGATCGCAGCGACCGCGCGGCTCTCGACCGCGCCGGCTATCTCGAGCAGCGAGTCCGCTCCGAAACCGGGATCGGCGCAAGCGGCGCCGCGCGGCACTGATCTTCAGCCCAGCCGCTGCGCGTGCCAGCGCAGATGATCGGCCATGAAGGTCGAGATGAAATAGTAACTATGGTCGTAGCCCGGGCGGCGGTTGAGGGTGAGGGCGATGCCCGCGGCGGCGCACGCCTCCTCGAGCAGTTCGGGCCTCAGCTCCTGTTCGAGGAACGGGTCGGCATCGCCGACGTCGACCAGCATCTCCGGCACCCGCGCGCCGTCCTCGATCAAAGCGACCGCATCGTGCCTGCGCCACGCGTTCCGGTCGTCGCCGAGATAGCCGCGCAGCGCCTTCTGCCCCCACGGCACCTGGCTCGGGGCGACGATCGGCGAAAAGGCCGAAACGCTGCGCAAGCGCTCGGGATGGCGCAGCGCCACCGTCAGAGCGCCGTGCCCGCCCATCGAGTGGCCCATGATCGCCTGCCGCTCCATGTCCGCCGGGAACTCGGCGGCGACCAGCGCCGGCAGCTCGTCGGTCACATAGGACCACATCCGGTAGTGCTGCGCATACGGCTCCTGGGTCGCGTCGACGTAGAATCCGGCGCCGAGGCCGAAGTCCCAGCCGCCGGCGAGGTCGTCCGGGACGCCCTCGCCGCGCGGGCTGGTGTCGGGCGCGACGAACATGAGGCCGAGCTCGGCGCAGGCGGCGCGATACTCGCCTTTCTCGGTGACGTTGGCGTGGGTGCAGGTGAGGCCCGACAGGTACCAGACGACCGGAAGCCTCGCTCCGCCCTCGGCCTGCGGCGGCAGAAAGATGGAAAAGGTCATGCCGGTCGACGTCGCGGCCGACGCGTGGCGGCACACCAGCTGCCGCCCGCCGTGTGATCTCGCTTCGGAAAGAAGTTCCATCAATAGACGACGACGGCGCGGATGCTTTCGCCGGCGTGCATCAGCTCGAAGCCCTTGTTGATCTCCTCGAGCGTCAGCGTGTGGGTGATCATCGGGTCGATCGCGATCCGGCCGTCCATGTACCAGTCGACGATCTTCGGCACGTCGGTGCGGCCGCGGGCGCCGCCGAACGCGGTCCCTTTCCACACCCGGCCGGTGACCAGCTGGAACGGCCGCGTGGCGATCTCCTTACCGGCCTCGGCGACCCCGATGACGACGCTGGTCCCCCAGCCGCGGTGGCAGCATTCGAGCGCGGCGCGCATCACGTCGGTGTTGCCGGTGCAGTCGAAGCTGTAGTCGGCGCCGCCGTCGGTCAGCTCGATGAGGTGCTTGACAAGGTCGCCCTCGACCTCCTTCGGGTTGACGAAGTGGGTCATCCCGAACTTGCGGCCCCACTCCTCCTTGCCCGGGTTGATGTCGACCCCGACGATCATGTTGGCGCCGACCATCCGCGCGCCCTGGACGACGTTGAGGCCGATTCCGCCCAGGCCGAACACGACCACATTGGATCCCGGCTCGACCTTGGCGGTGTTGATCACCGCGCCGACCCCGGTGGTCACCCCGCAGCCGATGTAGCAGGCCTTGTCGAACGGCGCGTCGTCGCGGATCTTGGCGACCGCGATCTCGGGCAGGACGGTGAAGTTCGAGAAGGTCGAGCAGCCCATGTAGTGATGGATGGTCCGGCCGTTGTAGCTGAAGCGCGACGTGCCGTCGGGCATCACGCCTTTGCCCTGGGTGGCTCGGACCGCGGTGCACAGATTGGTCTTGCGCGACAGGCAGGCTTTGCACTGGCGGCATTCGGAAATGTAGAGCGGGATCACATGGTCGCCGGGCTTGACCGTGGTGACGCCCGAACCGACCTCGCGCACCACGCCGGCGCCTTCGTGGCCGAGGATCGACGGGAAGATGCCCTCGCTGTCGAGGCCGTCCAATGTATAGGCGTCGGTGTGGCAGATGCCGGTCGCCATGATCTCGACGAGCACTTCGCCGGCCTTGGGGCCCTCAAGGTCGAGCTCGACCACCTCCAATGGCTGCTTGGCTTCGAACGCGACGGCGGCGCGGGTCTTCATGGTGCGACTCCCCTGTTCGTCTTGGCGCCGCCTTGCCACCATCCCGGCCTTCGGCCAATGCTGATCTCAAGAGGGCAAGCCATGCAGTCGAACACCTGGCTTCAAGGCCGCCATGCGCTGGTCACCGGCGGCGGCACCGGCATCGGCGCTTCGGCCGCCACCCACCTCCACTCGGCGGGCGCGAAGGTCTCGCTGCTCGGGCGACGGCTCGAGCCGCTCGAGCGCACCGCGGCGGCCGTCGCCGGCACCGTCCACCCGTGCGACGTCACCGACCGGGCGGCGATCGAGCGCGCTTATGCCGAAGCCCGGGCGGCAAACGGGCCGATCGAGATGCTGGTCGTCAACGCCGGCATCGCCGAGAGCGCGCCGTTCGCGAAGATGACCCGCGACAGCTGGGACCGGATCATCGCGGTCAACCTGACCGCCGCGTTCGACTGTGCCCAGGCGGCTCTGCCCGACCTGCTGGCGAGCGACAACGGACGGCTGGTGTTCGTCGCCTCGGTCGCCAGCCTGCGCGGAGTGCCCTACGCCGCCCATTATGCGGCCTCGAAGCACGGGCTGCTCGGGCTGATGCGCTCGATGGCCGCCGAGTTCGCCAAGTCGAACCTGACCGTCAACGCCGTCTGCCCCGGCTATGTCGACACGCCGATGACCGACCAGTCGGTCGCGCGCGTGTCGCAGATCACCGGCCGGAGCGAGGGCGAAGCGCGCTCGGCGATCACCAACATGAACGCCAGCGGCCGGCTGGTCCACCCCGACGCGGTCGGGACGATGATCCTGACCCTGTGCCTGCCGCAGAGCCGCGACATCAACGGCGCCGCGGTGACCATCGACGGCGGGACCAGCGCGTGAGCTTCGACCCCGAGACGTTCGCACCCAGGCATTTCCTGTGGAATTTCCACGGCGGCGTTGCGACCGTCACCCTCGACCGGCCCGAGCGCAAGAACCCGCTGACCTTCGACAGCTATGCCGAGCTTCGCGACACGTTCCGGTCGCTGGCCGCGACTCCGCAGGTCAAGTGCGTGATCCTGACCGGCGCCGGCAGCAATTTCTGCTCGGGCGGCGACGTCCACGAGATCATCGGCCCGCTGACCAAGATGGGCCTCGACGGCCTGCTCAAGTTCACCCGCATGACCGGCGACCTGGTGCGGGCGATGCGCGCCTGCCCGCAGCCGATCGTCGCCGCGGTCGAGGGCGTCTGCGCCGGCGCCGGGGCGATCCTGGCGATGGCCAGCGACATCCGCCTCGCCGCGCCGAACGCCAAGACCGCGTTCCTGTTCACGCGCGTCGGCCTGTCGGGCGCCGACATGGGCGCCTGCGCGATCCTGCCGCGGATCATCGGCCACGGCCGCGCCGCCGAACTGCTGTTCACCGGCCGCACCATGAGCGCCGAGGAAGGGCTGGCGTGGGGCTTCTACAGCCGCATCTGCGACGATGTGCAGGCCGAAGCCCGAGCGTTCGCGCGCACCCTCGCCGACGGCCCCTCGCTCGCCCACGCCGTGACCAAGCGCCAGCTCGACGCCGAGTGGGCGGAACCGGTCGCCATCGCGCTCGACATGGAAGCCGAGGCGCAGGCGGCGCTGATGCAGACCAACGACTTCAAGCGAGCCTACGAAGCCTTCGCGGCCAAGCGGGCTCCGGAGTTCAAGGGTGACTGAGCATCTCGCCTGGCCGTTCTTCGAGCCGCGCCACCGCGAGTTGGCGACGAAGCTCGAAAAATGGTGCGGCGAGAAGCTCGGCGTCGAGCATCCCGAGGATGTCGACGCGGCGTGCCGGTCGCTGGTGCCCGAACTGGGCGACGCGGGCTTCCTCAAGCTGTGCGTCGCCGACGGCGACAAGCGGCCCGACGTCCGCAGCCTCGCGATCGCCCGCGAGACGCTCGCCCGCCATTCCGGCCTCGCCGATTTCGCGTTCGCGATGCAGGGCCTCGGGTCGGGCTCGATCAGCCTTTCCGGGAACGACGAGCAGAAGCGCCGCTGGCTGCCCAAGGTCGCGTCGGGCGACGCCATCGCCGCCTTCGCGATGACCGAGCCCGAGTGCGGCTCCGACGCGGCGAGCATCGCCATGACCGCTCGGCGCGACGGCGATGCCTGGGTCCTGGACGGCGAGAAGACCTATATCTCCAACGGCGGCATCGCCGATTTCTACGTGACGTTCGCCCGCAGCGGCGAACACGGAGTGCGCGGACTGTCGGCGTTCCTGGTACCGGTCGACGCGCCAGGGCTGAGCGTCGCCGAGCGCATCGAGGTGATCGCCCCGCATCCGCTCGCGCGATTGAAATACGAAGGCGTGCGCGGCGAGTTGATCGGCGCGGAAGGCGACGGCTTCGGGATCGCGATGCGGACCTTGAACCTGTTCCGGGTGACGGTCGGAGCCGCCGCGCTCGGCTTCGCGCGCCGGGCGCTGGACGAGGCGCTGGCGTTCGCGTCGTGGCGCAAGCTTGGCGGCGGCACGCTCGCCGACAATGCGGTGACCCAG
>DASTZO010000310.1:0-4785 GCA_035764265.1 Sphingomicrobium sp. | reverse complement strand
GATGTTGCCGGGAATGCCGATGATCTCGCGCTTCACCATCGCCAGCCGGTCGGCGACGGCGAACATCGGCTCCTTCGACGGGTTGGTGGTGACTCCGATGACGAGTTTCTCGACGAGGTGCGCACCGCGCCGGATGATGTCGAGGTGCCCCAAGGTGACGGGATCGAACGTGCCCGGATAGACGGCGGTTTTCATCACCTAATGATCCCGTTCGACCGCGAAGCGCGCGATGGCGCGGAGGAGGTCGGCCTCCTCGCCATGATCGCCCAGATGCTCGATCGCCTGATCGACCAGCATGTGCGCCTGCTGGCGCGCCCGTTCCTCGCCGAGCAGCGACACGAAGGTCGCCTTGCCCGCGTCGGCGTCGCGGCCGAGCGGCTTGCCCGCGGTCGCTTCGTCGCCGCTGTGGTCGATGAGATCGTCCGCAATCTGGAAGGCGAGGCCGATGTTGCGCGCATAGCCGCGGTAGGGGGTGCGCGCGGCCTCGGCGAGCCGGACCATGATGCACGCCGCCTCGACCGAATATTCGATCAGCGCGCCGGTCTTCAATTGCTGCAGGCGGGTGATCGCGGCGATGTCCAGCTCCTCGCCCTCGGCGACCAGGTCCATCATCTGCCCCCCGGCCATCCCCGCCGGCCCCGCGGCCTTCGCCAGCTCGAACACCAGGTCGGAGCGGACGTGCGGGTCCTCGTGGGTCGCCGGGTGGGCGAGGATCTCGAACGCCAGCGCGTGCAGGCTGTCGCCGGCCAGCACCGCCTCGGCCTCGCCGAACGCCTTGTGGACGGTCGGCTTGCCGCGCCTCAGGTCGTCGTTGTCCATGCACGGCAGGTCGTCGTGGATCAGCGAATAGACGTGGATCGCCTCGATCGCCGCTCCGACCCGCAGGGCGCGCTCGGGGTCGATGGCGAACAATTGCGCGGCGGCGCTGGTCAGCAGCGGCCGGAGCCGCTTGCCGCCGCCGACCGCGGCGTGGCGCATCGCCTGGTAGAGCCGGTCGCGGGCGTCGCCGCTGTTTTCGAGCAAGCGGACGAAAAAGCTGTCGATTTCGGCGGAAAGGCGGTTGGATTCCGTCTCGAACTCCGCCCGCGAGCGGTCGATGATCTCAACTCCCATCGAACGGGGTCACGCCCGAAGGCTTGCCGTCGGCGCCCAGGGCGATCTGCTCGATGCGCGCCTGGGCGGCTTTCAGCCGCGCCTCGCAGTGGCGCTTCAGCCGGTCGCCTTCCTGGTAGAGCTCGATCGACTGGTCGAGCGGCGCCTCGCCGCGCTCGAGCAGGCGGACGATCTCCTCGAGCCGGGCGAGCGCCGCCTCGAAGCTCAGCTCGCCGGTCTGCTCGTCGGGGGCCGGGGACGCGTCCATGGCCGCAGCTTTGACCCGCTCGCCTTCCCGAATCAAGTTTGCGCGGCCTCAGCCCTGGCGCTTGAACGGGTCGCGGATGCCCGGGACGATCTCGCCGGCAGCCAGCTCGCCCACCTTTCCGGCTTCGGCGCCCTCGCCCGTGGTCTCGCCGGCCGCTTCGGCCGCCTCGGCCGCCTCGGCCGCGGCGAGCGCCTGCTCGGCGTCGCGCGCGTGCTGGTCGCGCTCGGCGCGCAGCTCGTCGATCAGCGCCAGGCGGTCGCTGTCCAGGGTGGTGTCGACATAGGCCGGGGTGCCCGCCGCCTTGGCCGCCTTGGCGATCGCCGCGTCGAGCTCGCGCTGGCTGGTCAGGCCGAGCGTCACCGGGTCCTTGGGCTGGATGTTGGCCATGTTCCAGTGGGTGCGGTCGCGGATCGCGGCGATGGTCGTGCGCGTCGTGCCGATCAGCTTGCCGATCTGGCCGTCGCTGACCTCCGGGTGGTTGCGGATGATCCAGGCGATCCCGTCGGGCTTGTCCTGGCGCTTGCTGACCGGCGTGTAGCGCGGCCCGCGGGTGCGGCGCACCGGATCGGGCTCCTTGTGCATCTTCAGCCGGTAATCGGGGTCGGCCTGGCCCTTCTCGATCTCCTCATGGGTCAGCTCGCCGGCGCGCACCGGGTCGCGCCCGGTCAGCTTGGTCGCCGCCGTGTCGTCGGCGATCGCCTGCACCTCGAGGATATGGAGCCCGCAGAACTCGGCGATCTGCTCGAAGGTCAGCGAACTGTTCTCGACCAGCCACGAGGCGGTCGCATGCGGCATGAGGGGCTGCGCCACGGTATTTCCACTCCATTACAAATGAATAGGGCCGCCCCTTCCCGGAGCGGCCGTTGCCGGCGGGGGTTTAGTCCTGCGGCGCCTGCAGGGCAAGTGGACTCACCGCCAGCACGATCTTGCCGACATGCTCGCCGGCCTCCATGCGCGCATGGGCTTCGGCGGCGCGGTCGAGGTGGATGATTCGGTCGATTACCGGCTTCAGGCGCCCGCCCTCGACATAGGGCCACACCGTCTTGGCGATCTCGTCGGCGACCATGGTCTTGAACTCGACCGGCCGCGCACGGAGCGTCGAGCCGGTCAGGGTCAGGCGGCGGCTCATGATCTCGGGGATCGACAGCTCCGCCTTCGCCCCGCGCTGGAAGGCGATCGACACGTGGCGGCCTTCGTCGGCCAATGCGGCGAGGTTGCGCGGCAGATAATCGCCGCCGACCATGTCGAGCACCACCGCGACCCCGCGCCCGTCGGTCAGCCGCTTCGCCTCGGCGACGAAGTCCTGGGTCCGGTAGTTGATCGCCGCCGCGGCGCCCAGCTCCACCGCCCGGGCGCATTTCGAGTCGGTCCCGCAGGTGACGATCACCTCGAGCCCGAACAATTTGCCGAGCGCGATGGCCATCGTGCCGATGCCGCTGGTGCCGCCGTGGACCAGCACCGCATCGCCGTCGGCCGCGAAGCCGCGTTCGAACAGATTGACCCAGACGGTGAACAGGGTTTCGGGCATCGCGGCGGCTTCGGCGATGGTCAGCGCGTCGGGGACCGGCAGGCAGGTCCCGGCCGGGGCGAGGCAATATTCGGCATAGCCGCCGCCCGCGACCAGGGCGCAGACGCGCTTGCCGACCAGCTCCTCGGCGCCGGCGCCCGCCTCGACCACCGTCCCGGCGACTTCGAGCCCGAGGATGTCCGGGGCCCCGGGCGGCGGCGGGTAGAGGCCGCGCCGCTGCAGGATGTCGGGGCGGTTGACCCCGGCCGCGGCGACCTCGATCAGGACCTCGCCGGGCCCGGCCCGGGGCACCGGCCGCTCGGTCACCCCGAGCTCTTCGGCGCCGTCCGGCTGCGGCGCGGCGACCGCCCGCATCGAAGATGGAGTCGCCGAGCCCGCCATGGCCGCAGCTTATTGACACCGCGCCCAGGCGGGTCAACGATTTGCGGGCGATGGACCTCGACGACCTGTTCCCCGACAAGCCCAAGGACCCGCTGACCGAGCTTGGCCGCCAGGACCTCGATCCCCTGTCGATCGAGGAGCTGGGCGAGCGAATCGAGGCGCTCAGGGCCGAAATCGCCCGAGTCGAGGCCCATATCGAGCGGGTCAAACGCGACCGCTCGGCGGCCGAGGAGCTGTTCAAGCGCTGAACCGGGGATAAAGCGCGCCGCTGCCCCTTGATTGCGGCGCCGCTCCGTATGACATTGGGAATCAGCCCGCTTGTCCCGAGCGGGCACGGAGTTTTCGTCCCGATGCCCAGTTTCGCCCGCGAGCTCGAACAGACCCTGCACAATGCGCTTGGGGAGGCGAGCCGCCGCCGCCACGAATATGCGACCCTCGAGCATCTGCTGATCGCCCTGGTCGACGACGAGCACGCGTCGAAGGTGATGAGCGCCTGCGGGGTCAGCCGCGACGAGCTGCGCGCGAGCGTCAAACAATATCTCGACAACGAGCTCGGCGCCCTGGTCGCCGACAACGGCACCGACCCGACCCCGACCAGCGGCTTCCAGCGGGTCGTCCAGCGCGCGATCCTGCACGTCCAGTCGTCGGGCCGCGACGAGGTCACCGGAGCCAACGTGCTGGTCGCCCTGTTCTCCGAGCGCGAGAGCTATGCGGTGTTCTTCCTCCAGCAGCAGGACATGAGCCGGCTCGACGCGGTCACCTACATCAGCCACGGGGTCGGCAAGGGCGACACGCCCGCCGAGGCCCGCGAGGTCGGCGCCGCCGAGGAGAAAAGCGACAAGGGCGAGGGCAAGAAGGAAAGCGCGCTCAAGCAGTTCACCGTCGACCTCAACGAGAAGGCGCGCCAGGGCAAGGTCGACCCGCTGATCGGCCGGATGCCCGAGGTCGACCGCACCGTCCAGATCCTCTGCCGCCGGTCGAAGAACAACCCGCTCTACGTCGGCGACCCCGGCGTCGGGAAGACCGCGATCGCCGAAGGCCTGGCGCGCAAGATCGTCGAGGGCGACGTCCCCGACGTCCTCAAGCCGGCGGTGATCTACGCGCTCGACATGGGCGCTTTGCTCGCCGGCACCCGCTATCGCGGCGATTTCGAGGAGCGGCTGAAGTCGGTGGTCGGCGAGCTCGAGAAGCTCGAGCACGCGATCCTGTTCATCGACGAGATCCACACCGTGATCGGCGCCGGCGCGACCAGCGGCGGGGCGATGGACGCGTCGAACCTTTTGAAGCCGGCGCTGTCGTCGGGCACCATTCGCTGCATCGGCTCGACCACCTACAAGGAATTCCGCAACCATTTCGAAAAGGACCGGGCGCTGCTTCGCCGGTTCCAGAAGATCGACGTCAACGAGCCGACGGTCGAGGACACGATCAAGATCATCGCCGGCCTTCGCGCCGCCTTCGAACTTCACCACAATGTCCGCTACACCCCGGATGCGATCAAGTCGGCGGTCGAGTTGTC
>DASTZO010000309.1:0-3811 GCA_035764265.1 Sphingomicrobium sp. | reverse complement strand
TGAAACCACCGCGGTCGCCACGGTCGTCGCCGCGCGGGCCACGCTCACGGTCACGCTCGCCACGGCGCATCATTGCCGACGGAGCAGTCTCATGCTCGTCGACGCGCAGGGTGAGGAAGCGGATCACGTCCTCGTTGATGTTGGTCTGGCGCTCGAGCTCGGCGAGCGCGGCCGGCGGCGCCTCGACGTCGAGCATCACGTAATGGGCCTTGCGGTTCTTGGCGATCCGGTAGGCGAGGCTCCGGAGGCCCCAGGTCTCGGTCTTGACGACCGTCCCGCCATTGTCGGTCAAAATCTTGGTGGCGTTTTCCGCGAGCGCGTCGACCTGGGCCTGGGCGAGGTCCTGACGCGCGAGGAAAACATGCTCGTACAGCGGCATGTCTCTGTCTCTTCGTTGGCCGATTGCTGACGCCGCCCAGTGCGGACGCCCCTCCGGCTGTCGTCTCAAAAACGGCAAGAGGCGAACCGGAAGGTCCGCCCCACGCGCCGCGCCTATGGCCAAACCTCGCGCGAAAAGCAAGGCCGTCGGGCTTCACGATCGGCGGCCGCAACGCAATTCCTTGCTTGTAGCCGGCGCGCCGTGGCACATCGCGCCATGCCTGTCCCATCCCCATCAGCGCGTTCCGGCCGAGCGTGAAGGCGAGCCGCCTTCGTCTCGGCATCGCGGTGATGGCGTTGCCGCTCTGTCTGCAGTCGGCGTGCACGGCGCCCGCGACCGTCGAGTCGCCGCCCCCGCCGCCGCCTCCACCGCCTGCACCGCCGCCGCCGCCGCCACTGCCCCCACCACCCCCGCCGCCGCCGCCACCGCCACCGATCGTGCAGGCGTCCCAACTGTCGGCGCCGCCGCCCAGCGTGCAGGAGCCTCCCCGGCCGATGCGCGGGGCGGTTCCCTCTCGCGCGATTCGTGCCGATGCGGCGGGAGACCAGGTCGCGGAGGGCCCACCAGCGCCCGAAGCGGCGGCCGAGCCGCAAAACACCTACTGCGAGCGCCTGAACGATTTTGCGACGCCCGCCGAGTGCGCCTATTTCGACACGATCTGGCAGAAGCTGGCGACCGGTACCGCCGGAGTCCGGTTCCCCAGCGACCTCACGCGTGGCGAAAGCGGAGTCGTCAGCCTGGTCATCGCGTTGGGAGGAAGCGGGGCAGGGCCTTCCGCCGAAGACCTTCTCGGCCAGCGGCCCGACGACGAGTTCAAGCTCAAGGTCGCTCGGCGGATGGCGGCGCAGCTGCAGGGCGTGGGCTTCGAAATCGACCCGGGCGGCCTTCAGCACAGGGACTTCCACATGGGGCAAGGGGTGCGCTGGGACTGGCGGGTGACGGCCGTCAAGGCGCGGCGGCATGCGCTGACTTTGAGCACTTACGTGGTCGTCAGGGGCCCCGACGGAACGCAGAGCGAGACGTTGCTCAGGTCGGTGGAAAGGGACCTTCCGGTTCGGGTCACCCTGACCCAGCGCTTTTCCGACATGGTGGACTGGGTGGTCGGGATCTCGACCCTGACCAAGACGCTGTTCGGTGCGCTGGGAGTGATCCTGGTGGCCCTGATCGCCTTCCGCCAGCGTCTCGGCGAGCTGAAAGCCGCGTTCGTCGGCAAATAGCCGGCCCGCCGGCGCAGTTGCCGACGGCCCGGACAAATGGCATTCGGGCCGGGTGAGCGCCAAACTGCACCTGGCCGAGCCGGCGGCCGACCCGCTCGACGGGATGAGCCTGCCCGGCTGGCTGTACCACGACCCCGAATTCTTCGAGGCCGAGAAAAACGCGTTCTTGCGCGCCGCGCCGCAGGTGGTCTGCCACGAGAGCGAGATCGCGCAAGCCGGCGAATGGCGCAGCCTCGAATACCTCGGGACAAGCGTGATCGTGATCCGCGGCGACGACGGCGAGGTGCGGGCTTTCCATAATGTCTGCCGGCACCGCGGCTCGCGGCTGGTCGACGGCGAGGCCGGCTGCGCCAAGGTGCTGACCTGCCCCTATCACGCGTGGAGCTATGCGCGCGACGGGCGGTTGGTCGGGGTCCCGCACCGCAATGAATATCCCGGGCTCGAGCCGGACCAATTGGGGCTGGTTCCGGTCGCGCTCGAGCAGTGGCGCGGCTTCCTGTTCGTGACGCTCGAGCCCGGCGCTGCGAGCGTCGCGGAGATTATGGCGCCGTACGAGGCCGAGGTCGCGGCGTACCGCTTCGAGGAGCTGCGGCCGATTGGCCGGGTGACGCTTCGGCCGCGGCCGCTCAACTGGAAGACCATCGCCGACAATTATTCCGACGGGCTGCACATCCCGGTCGGGCACCCGGGCCTGACGCGCCTGTTCGGCAGGAACTACAGGATCGAGGCGCGCGAGCATGTCGACCGGATGGAAGGCGATCTCGGCGACAAGCCGTCCGCCAACCCATCCGAGCGCGCCTACCAGCAGTATCTGCCGGCGGTGGACCATTTGCCGGCCTCGCACCGGCGCAAGTGGATTTACTACAAGCTGTTCCCCAACGTCGCCTTCGACATCTACCCCGACCAGGTCGATTTCATGCAGTTCCTGCCGGTGTCGGCGACCGAGACGATGATCCGCGAGATCAGCTATGCGCTGCCCGATGCCTTTATTCCGGAAACAAGGCGGCGCGAGATGCGTGCGGCGCGCTATTTGAACTGGCGCATCAACCGGCGGGTCAACGCCGAGGACACGCAGCTGATCGCCCGAGTGCAGGCGGGAATGCAGAGCCCGGCCTATGTGCCCGGGCCGCTGGGCACCAGCGAGGTGTGCCTGCGCAGCTTCGCGCAGAAATTGCGGCGGCTGATTCCGCAGGCGCGGCTTACGTCTCCGCCACCGCCGGGCTGGAGCCGGCTTGCGAATCGAGCCGGTGCATGATCCAGCGGATGGCAATCCCGATCGCGAGCAGCACCAGGCTCCACATCACCGGCTCCATGCCGATGCCGTAGGTCGCAAAGGCGATGAACAGCAGGGCCAGCGCAAGGATGGACCGCTGGCGGAGCCTCGGACTATGCATCCAGGCGCCCAGCGTCGCGGCGAGATAGACGATCACCACCGACGCCGTCCCGAGCAGGATGATGAAAGTATAGAGGCTGGCGGTGGCCTTGCTGTTGTTGGCGAGCAGGACAAGGGCGCTGACAGCGCTGCCGACGGCTTGGGACACGACCGGGGTGTTGACCCCCCGGGTCCAGCCCATTGCCTTTGGCATGTCGCCGCGCAGCGCCATCGAATAGCCAAGCTCACCGGTGGCGAGGATGAGGCCGTTGAGGCAGCCGACGGCGGCGACGGCGATGGTCAGCGCGGCAAAGGCTGCCGCCCCGCTGCCGAAGCGCGAGGTCAGCGCATCCGCGAAGGGCGCCGGCGAGACGGAGACGACATCGGCCGGAAGCAGCATCTGGATGGCGGTTCCAGCCACAAGATAGAGGAGCACGGTAAAGGTCACGCCGCCAATCAGTGCACGGGGCAGGGTCCGTTCCGGATCGCGGACCTTGTCGACCGGGGTCGTCGCGGCTTCAAAGCCGGTAAAAGCGAAGAAGGTCAGCGCCGTCGCGGCTGCCAGATTGGTGAGGTTGATGGGAGCGGGGGCAAGCGGTTCGAAGGCTCCGCCGATCGCGCCGCGCTCACCGAAAATCCACACCACGGCGAGCAGCGGGAGCAATTTGATCATGACGGTGACGACCGAAAAGCCGCCTGCGGCGCGGACTCCCAAGGCGTTGATTGCGGTCAGCACCACCAGCCAGCCGATCGCAACCGCGACGATATTATCGGGGCGGACGAGCGCCGGCGAGACGAACGACATGGCCGAGGCGGCCGCGACTGCGACCGCGCCTTGCGCGG
>DASTZO010000308.1:0-3791 GCA_035764265.1 Sphingomicrobium sp. | reverse complement strand
GTCTTGGCGCCGATGATGTGGAGATATTGCTCCTCGCCGGTGTCGATGCGGCGCTGGGCGGTTAGCTGCTCGACTTCTCCCTCGGCAATCACGGCCGATGCCTGGCTGAGGATTTTCAGCACCTTCAGGCTGCCGTCCTCGACCATCAGCTCGAACGCCCGGCTGAACAGGAAATCGCCGACCAGGACGCTGGCCGGATTGCCCCAGATGAGGTTGGCGGTGCGCTTGCCCCGGCGGGTGCCGGAGCCGTCGACGACGTCGTCGTGGAGCAGGGTCGCGGTGTGGATGAACTCGACCGCCGCGGCGAGCTTGTGGTGGCGGGTGCCCGAATAGCCGAGCAGGTTCGCGCAGGCGAGGGTCAGCATCGGCCGCATCCGCTTGCCGCCGCCGGCGATCAGATGGCCGGCGAGCTCGGGGATCAGGGCCACCTTGCTCTGCATGCGTTCGAGGATGACGGCGTTGACGCCGTTCATGTCGGCCGCGACCAGGCTCATCATCGCGGCGAGCGACGGCTCGCGCGGCGAACGCAGCGGATGGACGGTAGCGGTCACGGCGCCCGCACTAGCCGCTGGGCCGACGCTTTCCTAGCCTGCGACCCTGATCTGCGGCCTTAGCCCGCGGGCAGGGTGAGCCGGGCGAGCAGGCCGCCGAGGTCCTCGCTTTCCTCGAGCGTGATCCGGCCGCCGTAGATCTCGGCGACGTCGCGGACGATGGCGAGGCCGAGGCCGGTGCCGGGCTTGCCGGTGGTATCGAGCCGGGCCCCGCGGCTGAACAGCGAGCCGCGGTCGGCCGGAGGAATGCCGGGCCCGTCGTCCTCGACCAGGACGTCGACCATTCCGCCGCACGGCTCGACGGTCACGAACACCCGGCCGCCGCCGTATTTGGCGGCATTCTCGACCAAATTGCCGATCATCTCGTCGAGGTCCTGCCGCTCGACGCGCACCTGGGCGTCGCGGTCGCCGGCGATGTCGACCGTGACGTTCTCGTACAAGCGGTCGAGCGCGCGCTGGACGGCCTCGAGGCTCTCCCACACCACCGCGCGCGCCTGCGCCGTCGCCCGGCGGCCGATGGCGCGGGCCCGGGCGAGGTGGTGGTCGACCTGGCGCCGCATCACCAGCGCCTCGCGGCAGACGGTATCGGCAAGGTCGGGGGTCCGGGCGGTCGCGGCGTTGGTGATCACCGTCAGCGGCGTCTTAAGCGCGTGGGCGAGGTTGCCCGCATGCCGCCGCGCTTCCTCGGCCTGCGCCTCGCTGTGCGCGAGCAGCTGGTTGATCTCCTCGGTCAGCGGGCGGATTTCGGACGGGAATTCCTGGCCGATGCGGGTTTTCTCGCCCGACCGGATCATGGCGACCTCGCGCTGCACCCGGCGCAGCGGCCACAGCCCGTAGACCGTCTGCAGCCCGGCGAGCACCAGCAGCCCGGCGCCGAGCACCGCGAAGCTCCAGGTCAGGGTCGACCGAAGCTCGCGGATCTGCAGGTCGATGATCTCGCGCGACTGGGCGACCTGGAATCGCCAGCGCACCTCGGATCCGGGCAGGATCGCGTCGCGCTCGGCGATGCGCAGCGGCTCGCCGGCGAACTCGCGGCTGTCGTAGGTGTGGACGCTGACGTCGTTGTGGCGGGAAGCGACGCGCAGCCGGCGGTCCCACAGCGAGCGCGACGGGAAGGTGTCGGCGCCGGCGCCGCTGATCTGGAAATAGACTCCGGAATAGGGCTCGATGAAGCGCTGGTCGGCCGGCGGGCGGTTGAAGCGGACCTCGCCGTCGGGCCCGATCTCGGACGCGGCGATCATCGCGTTGAGCACATATTCTAGCTGGTCGTCGAAGTTGCGCTCGATCGACCTTGTCAGCACCCGGTCGAGCGCGAAGCCGCCGAGCAGCAGCAGGACGATGATCCACAGCGCCGCGACGCCGGTCATCCGCCGGGTCAGCGACCCGATGCCGCGGCGGCTGGACCCCGCAGCCGCCGCCGTTACCGCCGCCGTCCCTGGGGCGGCGCTGTCGTTCAAGCGGGATTGTCCTCGAGGCTGTAGCCGAGCCCGCGGATGGTGGTGATCACGTCCGCTCCGAGCTTCTTGCGGATACGCGTGACGAACACCTCGATGGTGTTGGAATCGCGGTCGAAGTCCTGGTCGTAGATATGCTCGATGAGCTCGGTCCGGCTGACCACCTTGCCCTTGTGGTGCATCAGGTACGACAGCAATTTGTACTCCTGCGCGGTCAGCTTGACCGGCTCGCCGGCCTTGGTGACCTTGCCCGAGCGGGTGTCGAGGCGGATGTCGCCGGCGGTCAGCTCCGAGGAGGCATTGCCGCTGGCGCGGCGGATCAGCGCCCGAAGCCGGGCGATCAATTCCTCGGTCTGGAACGGCTTGGCGAGATAGTCGTCGGCGCCGGCATCGAGCCCGGCGACCTTGTCGGACCAGCTGTCGCGGGCGGTCAGCACCAGCACCGGCATGCGCTTGCCTTCCTTGCGCCAGCGGTCGAGCACGGTCAGCCCGTCGACCTCCGGCAGGCCGAGGTCGAGGATCACCGCGTCATAGCTTTCGGTCGAGCCCAGATAATGGCCGTCCTCGCCGTCGGTGGCGAGGTCGACGGCATAGCCGGCGCCTTCGAGCGTCGAGCGCAGCTGGCGCCCGAGATTCGGTTCGTCCTCGACGATCAAAACGCGCATGTCTCTTGGGGCTCCTAGCCGTTACCCGCGGTCAACCCGTATCATAGCGGATCGGTTGCGGCACGGGAACGACAAGCCGCACGGGAAGATATTGCGGCTTACGGCCGCGAGCGGCGCAGGATGCGGCCGGTGGCGGCGTCGACGTCGACCCAGATCACCCGGCCGCCGCGCATGAACTTCAGCCGATAGGTCTCGCCGTTGAACTCGGGCCCGAGATAGTCGGCGCCGTCCATGAACGGCATCACCTTGCGCTCGATCTTGGGCAGCGGCATCGAGCGGCCTTCGCGGGCCGCCTCGAACGCGCGGTCCTGGTCGCGCGGCGGGTCGGCCAGCGCGGGGCTGGCGGCAAGGCCGGCGCCGATCAGCGCGGCAAGAAGGGTGCGGTACAGGCTCACGGGCGATTCTCTTGGCCGATGTTCTAACACAAGCCATTGAATGCGCTATGAATGGTTGCGAACGGACCTATTCAGCCAGTTTCGGGCCTCTCACAGGGTGACCGCGCGCCCGCGATTGCCTAGAGGGCGCGTCCGATGGCGGCTCCGATCCTCTCCTACGAAGGCCTCGGCCTGGTCCAGGGCGAAGGCTGGCTGTTGCGCGGCATCGATGTCCACGTCGGCGCCCGCGACCGGCTGGCGCTGATCGGGCGCAACGGCGTCGGCAAGACGACTCTCCTGAAATGCCTCGCCGGCCTGATCGAGACCGACGAGGGGCGGCGCACCGTGGTCCCGGGGACCAGGGTGGTGCTGCTCGAGCAGGACCCGGCGATGAGCGGGTCCGAAACACTGTCGGATTGGGTTCTGCAGGGCCCGGATGGCCCTTCGCGGCACGAGGCCGAGGCGATCGCCGACCAGCTCGGGGTCGACCTCGAGCGGCCGGTCGCGACCGCCAGCGGCGGCGAGCGGCGGCGCGCGGCGATCGCCCGGGCGCTGGCGCAGAAGCCGAACCTGCTGCTGCTCGACGAGCCGACCAACCATCTCGACCTGGCGGCACTGGAATGGCTGGAGCGCTTTCTGAAGGATTGGGATGGCACGCTGATCGTGATCTCGCACGATCGCTATTTCCTCGATAAGGTGACCAACCGCACGCTCGAGATCGCCAACGGTAAGCTCGACGGCGATTAT
>DASTZO010000307.1:0-4954 GCA_035764265.1 Sphingomicrobium sp. | reverse complement strand
AGACCGTTGGCCCGGACGCTCTGGTCGACGAGGCGCTGACCCTGTTCGAGGAGCACCGGATCACGGTGCTGTTCGTCGTCGAGCAAGGCGAGGGCGGGCAGCGCCCGGTGGGAGTGCTGCACATCCACGACTGCCCGGCCGCCCGGTGACCGTCGCGTGAATGTCGCGATCCTGATCCCGGCGCGGTTCGCTTCGTCGCGCTATCCCGGCAAGCCGCTGGTCGAGCTGCGCGGAGCGACCGGGCTCGCCAAGCCGCTGATCCAGCGCAGCTACGAGGCGGCGCTGCGAGTCGCCGGGGCACGCTCGGTGCATGTCGTCACCGACGATCTCAGGATCGCCGACCAGGCGGCCGCGTTCGGCGCCAGCGTGATCATGACGTCGGCCGAATGCCGCAACGGCACCGAACGTTGCGCCGAGGCGCTGCAGCACCTCGACTCGCCCGATTTGGTCGTCAATTTGCAAGGCGATGCGCTGCTGACCCCGCCCGGCTTCGTCGAGGCTTTGGTCGAGCATATGCGCGGCGATCCCGACGCGCAGGTCGCGACCCCGGCGATGCGCCTGCGCAGCTCGGAGGTACGCGCGCTCCAGGCCGAGGAAGCGGCGGGGCGGGTCGGCGGGACCACCGTCGTCGCCGGCGCCGGCGGCCGCGCGCTCTATTTCTCCAAGCGGCTGATACCGCACCTGCCCGACGAAGCGCTCGACGGCGAGCTGTCGCCGGTGCGGCTTCACGTCGGCGTCTACGCGTACCGGCCCAACGCTCTGGCGGCCTATGCGGCGACTCCGGTCAGCGAGCTCGAGACGCTCGAGGGGCTCGAGCAATTGCGCTTCCTCACCGCCGGAATCCCGATCGCCGTCGTCGAGGTCGCGACGCCGCCGTTCGCTCTGCGCGAGCTCAACAACCCCGAGGACGTCGCGCCGATCGAGGCGGCGCTCGCCGCGGCGGGCCTCGAATGAGCTTTCTGGACGCGCTCGACGAGCGCTACCGGCTGGTGCTGTGCGACATCTGGGGCTGCGTCCATGACGGCGTTGCCCTCTATCCCGGCGCCGCCGAGCGCCTGCAACGCTGGCGCGGCGAAGGGCGGACGGTGGTGCTGATCACCAACGCGCCGCGAACCGCCGAGGCGGTCGAGCGGCAGCTGGGCCGGATCGGCCTGCCCCGCGACGCGTGGGACGGGATCGCGACCAGCGGCGAGGCGGGGATCGCGGCCTTGAAGGAGCTCGGCCGTGCGGTCGGCTTCCTCGGCACCGCCGCCGACCGCGAAATCCTCGAGGGCAAAAGCGTCGCGATCGCCGACGGCGACGATTTCACCGACCTCGCCTGCACCGGGCTCGAAGAGGGGAGGCCGCACGCCGACCAGTACGCCGGTCAGCTCGCCGACTGGGTCGGGCGGGGCGTCGTCATGCACTGCCTCAACCCCGACCGGCTGGTGATCCGCGGCGGGGTTCCCGAGGCGTGCGCCGGGGCGCTCGCCGACGTCTACGAGGCGCTCGGCGGTCGGGTCGCCTGGTACGGCAAGCCGCACAAGGCGATCTACGAGCACGCGCTGCACCTCGCCGACGACCCGGCGCCCGACGCGGTGCTGGCGATCGGCGATGGGCTCCACACCGACATGCTCGGCGCCGCCCGGATGGGCTTCGACAGCGTGTTCGTGACCGGCGGGATCCACGCCGGCGAGCCGTTCCCGCCCGATTTCGCCCGGCAAGAGGGCCTCGGCGACTGGCATCCGGTGGCGATTGTCGACTCGCTCGGCTAAGGCACGCCGATGCAATTGCTTGGCCGCACCGTCGGGCTCGACCAGCCCCTGTTCCTGATCGCCGGCCCGTGCGTGGTCGAGAGCGAGGAGCTGCAGCTCAGCACCGCCGAGGCGCTGAAGCGGATTACCGACAGGCTCGGCATAATGTTCATCTTCAAGTCGAGCTTCGACAAGGCCAACCGCTCGTCGGGCGCCAGCTACCGCGGCCCGGGCATGGACGAGGGCCTGCGGATCCTCGCCAAGGTCCGCGACACGCTCGGCGTGCCGGTGCTGACCGACGTTCACGACATTCCGCAGATCCAGCCGGTCGCCGAGGTCGTCGACGTGCTCCAGACGCCAGCCTTCCTCGCCCGCCAGACCGACTTCATCACCGCGGTCGCCAGCGCCGGCAGGCCGGTCAACATCAAGAAGGCGCAGTTCATGGCGCCCGCCGACATGAAGAACGTCGTCGACAAGGCGCGTACCGCCGCGAAGGCCGCGGGCGGCGACGGCGACAATATCCTGGTCTGCGAGCGCGGCGCCTCGTTCGGCTACAACAACCTCGTCTCCGACATGCGCAGCCTGGCGATCATGCGCGACACCGGCTGCCCGGTGGTGTTCGACGCGACCCATTCGGTGCAATTGCCAGGCGGGCAGGGGACCAGCTCGGGCGGCCAGCGCGAGCATGTGCCGGTGCTTGCCCGGGCGGCGGTCGCGGCCGGGGTCGCGGGGCTGTTCATGGAAACCCATCCCGATCCCGCCAACGCCAAGTCGGACGGGCCCAACGCCTGGCCGCTCGACCGGATGGAACGCCTGCTGACGACGCTCGTCGACCTCGACCGCACGGTCAAGGAGGCGGGGTTCGAGGAGATGAGCCTGTGAGCGAGTTGCGGCCGTGAAGCGGACGGTGTTCATCCAGGCCAACGACCGCCAGATGCTCGGGGCGCGGATTTCCGCCCACAGCTACCGCCGCAATGCGCGCGATCCCGGCGCCTTCGACGTCCGGATCCTCGACATCCGCGACCATCCGCGGCTGCTTCAGCGCGGCCAGACCCTCCTGCGCGGCGGGCACGTGCGCGAATGGGACCCCGACGATTTGCAGAGCTTCACCCCGCTACGCTTCTACCCGCCGCAGGCGATGGGCTTCGAGGGGCTCGCGGTGGTCACCGACCCGGACATTTTCGGGGTCGGCGACGTCGGCGAGCTGTTCGAGCGCGATCTGGCCGGCAAGGCGATCTGGGCGGTGGCGCGCCCCGGCCACAACAGCCAAGACGATTATATCGCGACCTCGGTGATGCTGCTCGACTGCGCGAGGCTCAGCCACTGGCAGTTCGACCAGGAATTGGACGATCTGTTCGCCCACCGCTTCGACTACATCGACTGGATCGAATTGAAGCGCGAGGACCGCTCGACCATCGGCCTGCTCGAGCCCGAGTGGAACGATTTCGACCGCCTGACTCCCCAAACCAAGCTGCTGCACACCACCAAGCGGCGCACCCAGCCGTGGAAGACCGGCCTTCCGGTCGACTACACGCTGCGCGAAAGCGGCTGGCTCGACTCGGTCCGCCGACTGCGCCGCCGCCGCTACGAGCAGCATCCCGACCGGCGCCAGGAGGCGCTGGTCTATTCGCTGCTCGCCGACATGCTCGATACCGGCGAGATCTCGAAGCAGGAGCTGGTCGCGGAGATGGCCGCCAACCACGTTCGCCACGATTCACTGGAGCTGGTCGAGCGCTACCGCGGCTGGCGGCTACTCGACGCGGTCGCCTAGCAGGCGCTTCACCGCCGCTACCGCGATCGCGACCGGGTCCTCGACCGTCCCGCTGCGCGGCGAATCGACGGTCCCGGCGAGGCCGCGGCGGTCGAGCTCGGCCCAGAATCGCCGCAGGTCCCGGAACTCCGACGAATAGCCCTGCTCGCGGCCGAGCTCCTCTTGGCCTTCCTCGTCGAGCTCGACCGGCACCAGGGCGACCGGCTTGCCGGTCATCACCGCCTCGGAGATCATCGACACGCTGTCGGCGGTGACGCAATGCTCGTCGGCGTCGGCGAGCAGGACCGGGAAGCGCACCGGCGGGTCGGTCGCGACGTTCGGGCGGCCGCCCACCGCCGCTTTCACCGCCTCAATCGTGTCCGGGGCGGTGCGCGGGCTGCCGATGACGATCAGCGTCCCTCCGGCCGCCGCCGCCCGCTCGGCAAGCCGTGCCGCACTGTCGGCGACGACCTCGTTCGCCAGCGTCCAGAAGCGCGTGACGCCGCCCAGCGACAACAGCAAATGGGGACGGGGCAGGCGCTCGAGCCACGCGGTCTCGCCCGGTTGCGGCACGATCTCGCGGTGGCGGCGCATCGACAGCGGCAGCACGACGACATTGTCGGCCTGCGGCACCGGATATTGCGGGGTCGTCAGAACCAGGTCGAACAGCGTCGGGTCGGCGCGCGGATTGCCGAGGCGCACGATGCTGGTCCGCCCGCGGTTGCGCCACCGGATCCAGCGCGCCACCGCGACGCTTCGCCGGCCGATACCGATCACCAGGTCCGGCCACGGCGGGCCGAGCGTCCGGCGGCTGCGGCGGTCGAGCAGGAAGGGCAGGGTCGGGAACAGCCGAAGCCAGCGGATCCAGCGCCGCCGGTAGCCCATCGTGCGGGTCTCGAACGGCAGCCGAAATGCTTCGGCGAGCGCCAGCAGCTGGTTGTTGTCGCCGACCCGCGCGCCGAGCAGCACCCAGATTCGGGGCGGGTCGCTCACCGGGCGCGGACCCGCCGATACTCGCGCAGCAGCTGGACGGCCTGGACCGCGACCATCGCCGCGACCCCGATGACGAAGGCGATCGCGGCGCCGATCACCCCGAACCGCCACGCGAGCGGAGCGACCACCGCGAAATAGAGCAATGTGCCGATCAGCCGCGCCTTCAGGGGCGCGTCGGGCCGGTCGAGCGCGTAGAGCATCGGCACCAGCGGGAAGCTGACCATCGCCAGGAACGGCGCGACGATCAGCACCAGCAGCACCGGGTAGGCGGGCAGGAACTCGGCCCCGAACAAGGCGTCGACCACCCAGCGGCCGGCCACCAGCAGCACCAGCCCGGTGAGCACGCCCGCCACGGTCGCCAGCACCGTCCCGCGCCACATCAGCTTCCACGGCTTCTTGGTCGAAAGGTCCATCCGCACGACCTCGGGGTAATAGACCTTGCCGAGCAGGTCGGCGGGCTTCTGGGCGCTGTCGGCGA
>DASTZO010000306.1:0-3000 GCA_035764265.1 Sphingomicrobium sp. | reverse complement strand
ATCGGCTACGCCGCCGAGCTGATCCGCTCCGGCCAGGCCGACGCCGTCCTGACCGGTGGCGCCGACGCCCTCTCCGACGTGCTGTTCGCCGGTTTCAACTGCCTGGAGTCGCTCTCGCCGGAGCCGGCTGCCCCGTACTCGAAGGATCGCCAGGGGCTCTCGCTCGGCGAGGGCAGCGGGATGCTGGTGCTGGTCCGCGAGGACGTGGCCGAGCGGATCGGGGCGCCGGTGCTGGCCGAGGTGCTCGGCTACGCGCTCTCGGCGGACGGCTACCACCCGACCGCGCCCCATCCCGAGGGGAAGGGCGCGGCCCGGGCGATCCGCGCCGCGCTGGGGGCGGCCGGCGTCGAGCCGGAGGAGATCCGCTACGTCAACAGCCACGGGACCGGCACCCCGAAGAACGACCCGGCCGAGACGAAGGCGACCCGGCTGGCACTCGGGGCCGCCGCCGACACGGTCGCGGTCAGCAGCACCAAGTCGATGATCGGGCACCTGCTCGGGGCCGCTGGCGCCGTCGAGTGCATCGTGACGGTCAAGGCCTTGCAGGAGCAGGTCGCGCCGCCCACGGCAAATTACCGGGAGCGCGATCCGGAGTGCGACCTTGACTACGTGCCGAACGTCGCCCGGCCGCTCGCGATGGACGTGGCGCTCTCGAACAACTTCGCGTTCGGGGGGGCCAACGCCTCGCTGGTGCTCGGCCGGGGCGGCCTGCGCCGGACCCCGAAAAGCCCGGAGCGCGATCGTGTGGTCATCACCGGCCGCTCGACGCTGACCAGCGCCGGCACCGACCCCGAGGAAGTCTGGCGGGCGTTCGCCGAGGGTCGCGCCTGCACCAGCGTCGAGGACGGCGTTCGCATCGGGCGGGTGGCGCTCGACCCGTCGCCGTTCCTCTCGCCGCGCGAGCGCCGGCGGATGGACCGGCTCGGGATCTTCTCGGTCATCTCGGCAAAGCTGGCGCTCGGCGACGCTGGCCTGACCTTGACCGACGAGAACCGCGAGCGGATCGGCGCGATCCTCGGGACCGGCGTCGGGCCGATGGAGAGCCTGGAGAACTTCACCCGCCCGGTCATCGAGGAGGGGGCGGCCGGCGCCAACCCGGCGATCTTCCCGAACACCGTCTACAACGCGGCGGTCGGGCAGGTCGCCATGCAGGTCGGCACGCTCGGGCCGGCCTCGGCGGTGACAGCCGGGCACGCCGCCGGCGCCTCGGCGCTCTGCTACGGCTACGACCTGCTCGTCTCGGACCAGGCTGACGCGATGCTCTGCCTCGCCGCCGACACCCTGACGGACACCGTGATCGGGGGGTACCGCGACCTCGGCGTGCTGGCGAAGGCCGAGCCGGAGGGCCGGGACCAGGGAGGATACGCCCTCGCCGAGGCCGGCGTCGCCCTGGTACTGGAACGCCTCTCCCATGCGCGCGGCCGTGGCGCGGCCATCCTGGGCGAGGTGCTTGGCTGCGCCATCACTTCGGACGCCCGTGGCGTCGGCCAGTATGACCCCGAGGGTGCGGGCCTGGAGCAGGCGATGCGGCTGGCGCTGGAGCGGGCCGGGCTGGAGCCGTCCGACGTGGGCGCGATCTGGTCCGGGCTGGACGGGCACCCGGGCATCGACGCCGCCGAGCGCGCGGCCATCAATCGCGTCTTCGGCGACGTTTCGGAGGATGCCGGGGCCGGTGGAGCGGGCGGGGACGGCTCGGCGCCGCGCCTGTTCGCCCCCAAGCTGCTCTTTGGCGAGCCGGTCGGCGCGGGCGCGCCGCTCAGCGCGGTGCTGGCCCTCGCTGCATGGCAGCGCCGGCCGGAAGGCGTCCCATCCGACCGCCCGGCACTCATCAACAGCTGTTCGCTCGGCGGCACGAACTTCTCGATCGTGCTGGCCGCGCACGTCTGAGCCTGAAACATAGATCGTGAACGAGAGCGTGAGAGGACCAGCCGTGAGACCAGTCCAGATTCTCGGCACCGGCGGCCACCTGCCGGGTGACCCGATAGACAACGCGACCCTCGAGCGGCTGGTGGGGCCGCTGCCCGACGACGTGATGGAGGGCATCTCGATCCAGCAGCGCTTCTGGATGACCGATCCGTTCACCGGCGCGCACCGCGAAAACAACTCCGACATGGCGTACACGGCGGCCAGGATGGCGCTGGAGTCGGCCAACGTCGATGCCGGCGAGATCGACCTGATGATCCTGGCGACGGGCACCCCGGACTATCACCTGCCGCCGGTCGTCAACTTCGTGCAGGACCGCCTCGGGATCGGTCAGTGCGCCACGATGGAGCTGCGCTCCGGCGGCGCGGGCGTCGTCCAGGGGCTGGACATCGCCAAGATGTACCTGGAGCGCGGCGTCTACAAGACGGCACTGGTGATCGGCAGCGAGACGATCTCGCCGGTCCTGATCCCGGTCTACCTGGGTAAGAGCCCGGACGCGGTGCGGATGCGCGAGCGGATGCCGCTCTACATGTTCGGGGACGGCGCCGGCGCGATGGTGCTGCGGGCCGGCGAGGAAGGCGCGCCGGGGATCGTCGGGGCGGCCCAGGCCTGCGTCGGCGGCGGCAAGAAGCCGGGCATCCACGCCGTCGGCGGCGGCACCCACGCACCGATCGCCGAACAGCTCAAGGCCCGACGGCTGGTCGATCTGCGGGTGGACGTGCTCGAAGCGGGCAAGTTCACGCCATACATGATCACCCAGGCGATCGGCGAGACGCTACGCCGGAGCGGCGTCGGCGTGCAGGAGATCGACCTCTGCCTGATCCCCGAGGGGAACGTCGGCTGGATGCTCGACAGCATGGAGGAGGGCGGCCTGACCACGGCGGACTGGGCCGCGCTGGACGGCAAGATCTTCGACAACCTGGCCCAATCCGGCGCGACCGGCTGCGCGGCGGTCCCGCTCTTCCTCGATCACGCCTGGCGGCACGGCCAGGTGAAGCCGGGCGACCGGATCATGCTGGTTGGGCTGGAGAGCACGAAGTGGATCTACGCCGGCGCCGTGGTGGATTGGACGGCCCC
>DASTZO010000305.1:0-4252 GCA_035764265.1 Sphingomicrobium sp. | reverse complement strand
CCTCGAGGACGCGGAAGGCTGCGCGAAGCTGCTCGGCTGCCGCCATGACGTCATCCCGATTGTCCCGGCGGTTCAGGCCTTTGGCGAGATGTTGCCCGACCTGCAGGGGGTCGCGGCCGAGAATATCCAGGCCCGACTGCGCATGGTGGCGCTAATGGCGCTGTCGAATGCAAACGGGCACATGCTCCTGACCACCGGCAACAAGAGCGAGATGTCGGTCGGCTATGCGACCCTCTACGGCGACATGGCGGGCGGCTATTCGGTCTTGAAGGATGCCTACAAGACGACGGTGTTCGCCCTGTCGCGGTGGCGCAACCGGGTCCGGCCCGACGGCGTGCTCGGCCCCGACGGCCCGGTGATGCCGGCGCGGGTGATCAGCAAGGCGCCGACCGCCGAGCTGCGCCCCGGCCAGAAGGACCAGGACAGCCTGCCGCCTTATTCGCTGCTCGACCGGGTCCTCGAGGGGCTGGTCGACAAGGAAATGTCGGTCAAGGAGGTCGCGCTCGCCACCGGCGCCGAGATCGCGCTGGTCGCCGACATCGAGACCAAGCTGCTGCGCGCCGAGTACAAGCGCCGCCAGGCGCCGCCCGGGGTCAAGATCGGCAGCCGCAATTTCGGCCGCGACCGCCGCTACCCGATCACCAATTTCTTCCACACGCGGCCGAAGAAATGAGCGTTGTCACGCGCTTCGCGCCGTCGCCGACCGGGCGCCTGCACGTCGGCAACATCCGTACCGCGCTCCACAACGCCTTGTTCGCGCGCCGGCACGGCGGCGCGTTCATCCTCAGGATCGACGACACCGACCGCGAGCGCTCGACCGTCGAGTTCGACCAGGCGATCCGCGACGACCTCGACTGGCTGGGCTTGAAGCCGGACAGCGTCGTTCGCCAGTCCGAGCGCTTCGGCCTCTACGAACGCGAGTTCGAGCGGCTGGTCGACGCGGGCCGGGTCTATGCCTGCTACGAGACTCCCGAGGAGCTCGAGCTTCGCCGCAAGGTGCTGCTCGGCCGCGGCCTGCCGCCGGTCTACGAGCGCAAGCCCGAGGGCGCGCCGGTCCCAGAGGGCCGCGCGCCCCACTGGCGGTTCCGGCTCGACCACGGCCGGCCGATCGAGTGGCGCGACCTGGTCCGAGGCCCGCAGCGCTTCGACCCGAAACTGCTGTCCGACCCGGTGGTCCGCCGCGAGGACGGCAGCTGGCTCTACCTGCTCCCCTCGGTGATCGACGACGTCGACCTTGGCATCACCCACATCGTGCGCGGCGAGGACCATGTCTCGAACAGCGCCGCCCAGCTGCAGATGTTCGACGCGCTTGGCGCTCAGCCGCCCGAGCTCGCGCACGAGGCGCTGCTGGTCGCCGCGGAGGGCAAATTGTCGAAGCGCCTGGGCTCGATCGGGGTCGAGGAGATCCGCGGCGCGGGGCTCGAGCCGATGGCCTTGCTGTCGCTGCTCGCCCGGCTCGGCACGTCTCGGCCGGTCGAGGCGCTGGCGAGCCTCGACGAGCTCGCCGCCGATTTCGACTTCGCCCATTTCGGCCGCGCCCCGGCGCACTTCGACCTGCACGACGTCGAATTGCTCAACGCCCGGCTGCTGCACCGGCTCGACTATGCGGCGGTCGCGGACCGGCTGCCCGACTGCGCCAGCGAGGCGGACTGGCTGCTGCTTCGCGGCAACCTCGAGCGGCTGTCGGACTTCGCCGCCTGGCACGCGGTGATCGCCGGCGACATCGAGCCGCCCAGCCTCGGCGCCGACGAGCGCGCGCTGGTCGGCGAGGCCGCGGCGGTCGCTGCCGGCCTCGATTGGTCGGACGACCCGTGGCACGCGCTCGCCGACGCGCTCAAGGCCGCGACCGGGCGCAAGGGCAAGGCGCTCTTTCATCCGCTGCGCCTGGCGCTGACCGGGCGCGAGTCCGGCCCGGAGATGGCCGGGCTGCTCAGACGCATGGGCAAGGAGCGCGCGCTGGCCCGCCTCGCCGCCGCCGCCAATCCCTGATCGCCGCGCCGCCGCGACGACCCCCGTTGCCGCCTGGTATGATATGATGTAACATTGCTTCATCGACTCGCGTTGCAGGAGATCGGCAATGCTGGCCTACGCAGCTCACCGGCGCCGGATCGCCCAGCGCCACTCGGCCCCGCACGTCATGCTGGCGATCATCGCCGGCCACATCGCCCTGATCGCCGCGGTGATGAGCGCCCGGATGGACCTGCCCGAGCGCATCCTTCACCCGCCGACCGTCGTCACCCCCATCCCGCTGCCCGACCCGCCGCCGCCCGAGCCGGCGCAGCCGGCGCCGAGGCCCTCGCCGTTCACCGTCACCCGGGTCCCGGCGATCGTCCCGGTGCCGCAACCCAACCGGCCCGACCCGCCGGTCCTGCTGCCGCTGCCCAATCCCGGCCCGGTCGGGCTGATGCCGGTCCCGCAGCCCGGCGTCGGCCCGCTGCCCCACGACCCGGTGCGAGTCGGCCCGCGTTTCGCGACCCCGGCCTCCCTGGTGAAGCCGCCCTACCCGCCGTCCAAGCTCAACAGCGAGGAGGAAGCGGTGCTGAGGCTGCGGCTGTCGATCGACGCGCGCGGCCGGGTGGTCGCGGTCGAGCCGGTCGGCCGCGCCGATCCCGCCTTCCTCGCCGCCGCGCGCCGCCACCTGATCGCCCACTGGCGCTACCGGCCGGCGAGCGAGGACGGGCGGGCGATCGCCTCCGCGACGGTGATCACGCTGCGCTTCGAGCTCGAGGGGTAAGCCCGCGCCGCGCTGTCCGGGGGACAAAGCGAGCAGGTTTGCCGCACCGGGGCTGGCGAGCGCCGCTTCGAAGGCCTATCTTCCTCCCATGTCCTGGTTTCCAAGTCCGGTCAGCCCGCGCGCGGCGTTCGCCGACTTCCGCACCTTCGTCCGCCACCGCGAGCGCGAGCATTGGATCGGCGCCGCGCTCGCGGTGCTGGTGACGATCATCATCGTCATCGAATTTTTCGTCGATTCGAAGATCAACACCGCGCCGCCGCCGCAGATCGTCTATGTCGAGCAGTGGAAAACCGACCGCACCGACGCCGAGATCATCGCCGACCAGAAGAAGCGGCAGGCCGAGAAGGAGGCCGCGGCCAGGGAGCGCCAGCGCCAGTTCCAAAGATTAGAGAAACAGCTCGGGATGTGAGCGACGACGGGGGCAACGGGGCTCGCTTCATGGCCGAAGCGGTCGCGCTCGGCGGCGCAATGCGCGGCCGAACCGCCCCCAACCCCAATGTCGGCTGCGTGATCGTCTCGGGCGGCGCGGTCGTCGGCCGCGGAGCGACCCGGCCGGGCGGGCGCCCGCACGCCGAGGCCGTCGCTTTGGCCGAGGCCGGCGAGCTCGCGCTCGGGGCGACGCTTTACACCAGCCTCGAGCCCTGTGCCCACCGGAGCGGGCGCGGCCCCGCCTGCGCCGACCTGATCGTCGAGGCGGCGCCGGCCAAAGTGGTCGTCGCGCTCAGGGACCCCGATCCCCGCACGGCCGGCAAGGGCATCGAGCGGCTGCGCTCGGCGGGCATCGCCGTGAAGCTGGGGACTGGCCGGACGGCCGCGGCGCAATCCATGTCCGGCTATTTGACGCGCCTCAAGCTGGGCCGGCCGCGAATCACCCTGAAGCTGGCGCTGTCGATCGACGGCAAGATCGCGCTCCCGTCGGGCGAATCGAAATGGATCACCGGCGAGGACGCGCGCGCCCACGTCCACCTCGAGCGCGCGCGCTCGGACATGATCCTGGTCGGCCGCGGCACCTATTTGGCCGACGCGCCGCGGCTCGACGTGCGCCTGCCGGGGCTCGAGGACCGCTCGCCGAGGCGCGCGCTGCTGACTCGGGGAGAGGCGGTCGACGGCTGGGAAACCCTGCGTTCCCCGCAGGATGTGTACGGACTTCATGACGTCAACGACCTGTTGGTCGAGGGCGGCTCGGCGACCGCGACCGCTTTCCTCGCCGAGGACCTGGTCGACCGGATCCTGATCTACCGGGCCCCGATCATCGTCGGCGAGGGCAAGTCGTCGTTCGGCTATGTCGGGCTCGACGGGATCGCCGTGGCGCACGGCCGCTGGCGGGCCGGCGACGCCCGCCGGCTCGGGGTCGACCGGCTCGAAGTTTACGAGCGGGTGCGGGACTCGTAAGGCGCGGGCCATGTTCACCGGCATCACCACCGACGTCGGCACGGTCCGCAGCGCCGAGCAGCGCGGCGACCTGCGGCTCACCATCGCCTGCGGCTACGACATGGCGACGGTCGATCTGGGCGCGTC
>DASTZO010000304.1:0-8040 GCA_035764265.1 Sphingomicrobium sp. | reverse complement strand
GACCATCGAGTGGGAGCCGGTCGATCGCCTCAACAGCTGGCGATTCGGGCTGGCGACGGCGACCGGCATGACCCTGCCCGATCGCCTGCTGCGGTCGGCGAGCCCGCAGATCCGGGCGTGGCAGGCGCGGGCGCCGCTGCTGTCGCCGCAGGAGCGGCTCGAGTCCGCCCGGATCGCGGCCGGCCTCGGGGTGCTGTCGTCCCAGTCGCTGATCGACCTGTATTCCCTGATCTACGACGCGACCGACCCCGACCAGCTTTCGGAGACCGACGCCTGGCAGGTGCGCCTGGCGTTCGTCGGCCGCGACCGCGATGCCCGCCTGGCGGCGATCCGCCGGCTGTGGTCGATCGGCGACGGCCCGTTGCAGGACGAGGCCTCGCGGGCGCTGGCCGCGCGGGCCGCGACTCGGATCGACCCCGATCCCGACCTCCAGGAAGATGCGCCGGCGCTGATCGCCTCGATGCTGGCCGGCGGCTACGACCGCGAAGCGGCGCGCTGGGCGCTCGCCGTCCGGCGCATGGACGATCGCTTCGCCGACGAGAGCTGGGCGATGCTGGCCCTGGCCGCGCCCGAGACCCGGGGCCTGGACCTGAGCTTCGGCCGGGTCAACGCGTTCATCAGCCGCGACCAGAGCCGCGGCAAGAAGCGCAGCGCCCTGCTGGTCGCCGGTCTGGCCGGGCTCGGGCGCCTCGACGGGCGGAGCGCCGACCGGCTCAACCGCCGCCACGGGCTGGCGATCGGCCACCGCTCCCGCTGGACCCGGATGATCGACGGCTCGGCGGCGCTCGGCCAGGCGGGCAGCGTGCTGGTGCTGGCCGGGGCCGGCTTCCAGGCAACCGGCTTCGAGCATCTTCCCTCTTCGCACCTCTACCATTCGGTCGCCGCGCTCAACCGCACCGGCCAAGGCTTCACCGCCAGGATGATCGCCGCCGAGGCGCTCGCGCGCACGTGACGGACAAGGCGTGACCGACGACGATCGGGCGCTGGTCGACCGGTTCCTCGACATGATGGCGGCCGAGGCCGGGGCCTCGCCGCACACGCTCGCCGCCTACCGCAACGATCTGAAGCGCGCGGCCGAGGACGCCGGCGGGTCGCTCGGCGAGGCCGGAGCGGAGCAATTGTCGCGCCTGGGCAAGCAATGGGCGGGGCTGTCGCCGGCGACCGTCGCCCGGCGCTCGGCGGCGCTGCGCCGGTTCTTCGGCTTCCTGATGGACGAGGGCTTTCGGAGCGACGACCCGTCGGCGGCGCTGCCGCGGCCGAGGCTCGAGCGGCCGCTGCCGCGAATCCTCGACGAGCGCGAGGTGACGGCGATGTTCGAAGCCGCCGAGGACCGCGCCGCGAGCGGCGAGCCGGCGGCGGTGCGCAACCTCGCGGTGCTCGAGCTGCTCTACGGATCGGGGCTTCGGGCCAGCGAGCTGGTCACGCTCGGCCGCAGCTCGCTGCGCAAGGGCCAGCCGTTCGTGATCCTTCGCGGCAAGGGCGGCAAGGAACGGCTGGTGCCGATCTCCTCGCGGGCGGAAGCGGCGGTCGGGCGCTGGCTCGAATTCGTCCCCGGCGACAGCCTGTGGCTGTTCCCGAGCGGCAAGCGCCATTTGAGCCGGGTGCGGCTGTTCCAGATCGTCCGCGAGGTGGCGGCGCTGGCCGGGATCGCACCCGAACGGGTCAGCCCGCACGTGCTCCGGCACGCGTTCGCGACCCATTTGCTGTCGGGCGGCGCCGACCTTCGGGTGCTGCAGTCCCTGCTCGGCCATGCCGACATCGCGACGACGCAAATCTACACCCACGTCGACAGCGCGCGCCTGGTCGAGCTGGTCAACGCGCGCCATCCGCTCGCGGACCGCGACCGCTGAGCGATCGGGCGGGGTCGTTGACGGATCGGGAGGCGCGTCCTACCCGCCGCCCGCGCCTATGCTGACTTTCCTCGACTTCGAAAAGCCGATCGCCGAGCTCGAGACGCGCGTCGCCGAGCTGCGCGAGACCGCCACCGCCGGCTCGATCGACATCGACACCGAGATCGCCCGCCTCGAGGCGAAATCGGCCAAGCTGCTCCGCGAGACCTATTCGCGGCTGACCCCGTGGCAGAAGTCACAGGTCGCGCGGCACCCCGAGCGCCCGCACTTCAACGATTATGTCGCCGGGATGGCCGACGACTTCGTGCCGCTGGCCGGCGACCGGGCGTTCGGCGACGACCCGGCGATCGTCGGCGGACTGGCCCGGATCGACGGCCGGCGGGTGATGATCATCGGCCACGAGAAGGGCGACGACACGGCGTCGCGGCTCAAGCATAATTTCGGAATGGCCAAGCCCGAGGGCTACCGCAAGGCGATCCGGCTGATGCGGCTCGCCGACCGTTTCGGGATCCCGATCGTCACGCTGGTCGACACGCCCGGGGCGTTCCCCGGGGTCGAGGCCGAGGAGCGCGGCCAGGCCGAGGCGATCGCCCGCTCGACCGAGCAATGCCTCGAGGTCCGGGTACCGATCATCGCCGCCATCGTCGGCGAGGGCGGGTCGGGCGGAGCGGTTGCGATCGCGGCCGCCAACCGGGTGCTGATGTTCGAGCATGCGGTCTATTCGGTGATTTCGCCGGAAGGCTGCGCGTCGATCCTGTGGCGCACCGCCGACAAGGCTGCGGAGGCGGCCGAGGCGATGAAGATCACCGCGTCCGACCTCCAGGCGCTCGGGGTCGTCGACCGCATCGTCGCCGAGCCGCTGGGCGGCGCCCACCGCGACCCCGATGCGGCGATCGGGGCGATCAAGGGCGCCATCCTCGAGGAGCTCGACGGTTGCTCGGCGCTGGGCGGCGACGAGCTCCGGACGCAGCGAAGGGCCAAGTTCCTGGCGATCGGCTGACCGGGTCGTTCCGGAACCACAAGCAGTCATCTCCCGTTCAATGCCCGGTTTCTAAACGGGCGATCCAAACCGGAGGTTGGTATGCGTAGACCTTTCCTGCTGCTCGCGGCGACCGCGATCGTCCTCGCGCCTGCGGCGTCGCAGGCCCAGCAAGGCCGATACATCGACCCGCGCGAGGTCGCCGAGGCCCAGCGCCAGCACGCCGAGCTGCTCTCGGAGTTCGGCGGCGCCGAGACCGGGGCCCGAGCAGCCTATGTCGAATCGGTCGGCCGCCGCCTCGCCGCTTATTCCGGGGTCGCCAACGCCGGCGGGGTGTTCCGCTTCACCACCCTGAACTCGGCGGTCGAGAACGCCTTCGCGGTGCCCGGCGGCTATGTTTACATCACGCGCCAGCTGATGACCTTGATGGACGACGAGTCCCAGCTCGCCTTCGCGCTCGGCCACGAAACCGGCCACATCGCCGCCAACCACCACCGCGCTCGGCAGTCGGCGGCCCGCCGCAACTCGATCAGCGGGATCTTCGGAACCCTGCTCGGAAGCCTGCTCGGCGGCGGCATCGGCAATGTGATCGCCCAATTGAGCCAGCAGCAGGCGCAGCTGGCGACGCTGAGCTTCTCGCGCGACCAGGAGTATCAGGCGGACACGCTGGCGACGCGCTACATGATCGGCGCCGGCTACGACCCGGCGGGCGGCCCCGGAGTCCTCGCCGCGCTCGGCCGGGCAAGCGCGATCCAGGCGCGGGTCCAGGGCCGGAGCAACCGGCAGACGCCGGAATGGGCCAGCACCCACCCGCTGAGCGAGAACCGCCTGCAGCGCGCGCTCGCCGCGGCGCGCGCCACCGGGCGCCTCGGCCAGGGAATGCGCAACCGCGACCAGTTCCTCGCCCAGCTCGACGGCATCTATGTCGACGACGACCCGGCGCAGGGGATCATCGAGGGGCGCTCGTTCACCCACCCCGACCTGCGAATCCAGTTCGCGGTGCCGATGGGCTATCTGATGCAGAACGGCACCCGCGCGGTGACCATCAAGGGTTCGGCGGGCCAAGCGCAATTCAGCGGCGGCCGCTACGGCGGGAGCATCGAGAACTACATCTACCAGGTGTTCCAGCAGCTGACCGGCGGCCGCCAGCAGATGATGATCCCGCCGCCGCAGCGGACGATGGTCAACGGCTTTCCGGCGGCCTTCACCACCGCCCGGGCGAACACCTCGTCGGGGGTCGTCGACGTCAGCGTCATGGCCTATCAGTGGGACCCCAACACCATCTACCACTTCATCATGCTGACCCGCGGCGGCGCCGGGATCGGCCCGTTCGTCCAGATGGTCGAATCGCTGCGCCGGATCACTCCGGCGGAGGCGGCTTCGATCCGCCCGCGGGTGATCGACGTGGTGACGGTCCGCCCGGGCGAGACGGTGCATTCGCTGGCCGGCCGGATGGCCTACCGCGACTTCCAGCTCGACCGATTCCTGGCGCTGAACGGCCTGACGGTGGCGACCCCGCTGGTCCCCGGGCAGAAAGTGAAGCTGATCGTCTACGGAGCGCGGCGGTCCTGAGCCGCCCCGCCGCGGTTACGAAGCGGCGTTCTGGACCTCGCTGCTGAGGTCGGTCCACATGCCGCCGGCGCCGCCGCCGAGGGCCGACATGCCGCCGATCGCCGCGACCGCGATCAATGCCGCGATCAGCCCATATTCGATTGCCGTCGCTCCGCCCTGGTCGGCGAGCAACCTGCGCAAGGTCGTCCGGATAGCGATCACGCCACCCTCCTCTGGTCCACGTCCACGACCGCACACTAACCCGGGGTGAGTTAACAACTTACCCAGCGCCCATCGTTAACGGGCCTTCAGCCCTGATTCCCGGGCCGCGACCGGAGCGGTGGAGTCCAGGCCGCGAAATGCAGGATCTCGAACGTCTCGACGGTTCGCGCTCCGTCCCCGGCCGAACCGAACGCCGCCTCCGCCGCCGCTTTCGACCGGCGCAGGATGGGGGGTCGGGACCGGCGTTTGAGGATGCTGGTCGAGCCCATCCGCCGCAGGTCCGTCACCAGGCTTGCGAGGGTGGGGTAGGAGGTTTGCACCCGGTCGACGTCGACCACCGGCATGACGAAGCCGCACGCGGCCAGGAGCGGCGACAAAGCCGCGGCCTCGATCCGTGGGTGGACATGCGGCGACGATCCTCCCGCGGCCCGGTCGGCGGCCCGGATCGCGGACCGCAGCCGGGGAAGCGTCTCGCCGCCCGCCATGGCCCCGATCAGGAGCGAATCCTCCTCGAGCGCGGCGCGGAGCGTCCGAAGCGCTCGCGGCAAATCGTTGACGGTGTCGAGGGTCCCGACCGCAAGGATGAGGTCGTAGGCCGATACCGGCGGGTCCCATTGGTCCTCGACCACGCAAAGTGCGCCGGCGGCCGTGGCGAACAAAGGCCCGGGATCCGCGGCCTCGACGGTCTCGGCGAACTGGTTCAGCCGGCCGGGCCAGCCGGGGTTCGGGCAGCCGACCAGCAGGGCCGATTTGAACCGGCGGCGGACAAGCGCGAGCCGCTCGAGGCAATCCTCGAACGCCCGTTCGTGAAGGAACAGCTCGGGGCCGGTGCGGAACGCCCGGTCGCGGCGCAGCGCCCGCAATTCCATGTCGAATATTTCCGTGGGCACGGAAGAGCTTGTGCGGCGCACGCGCAAGGCCGACAAGCGGCAATATGATCCGAGGCGCAGCACTCAAGGCCGGCAAGATCGCCCGATGGATCCTCGACTTCGCGCTGCCGCCGCGGTGCGCCGGCTGCGGCACGATCGTCACCGATGTCCACAGCTTCTGCCCCGATTGCTGGAAACGCATCGAGTTCCTCGGTTCGGGAGGCTGCGTGACCTGCGGGACTCCGCTGCAGGCGACCGATTCCGAATGCTGCGCGGTGTGCCTGGCGAGGCCGCCGCGGATCGAGCGGACCCGCGCCGCGGTGGCGTATGACGACCTCACCCGAAGCCTCGCGCTGCGGCTCAAATACGGGCGCAAGGTCGCGATCGCCAAGACGATGGCCCGCTACATGGCGCCGCTCGTCGGGACCCAGCCGGGGAGCGCGCTGCTGGTGCCGGTGCCGCTGCACCGCGGCCGCCTGTGGCAGCGCGGCTTCAACCAGTCGGCGATCGTCGCCCGCGAGCTGTCCCGCCAGACCGGCATCGACAGCGATGCGACCTTGCTGAAGCGCATCCGGCGCACTCCGCCGCTCAAGGGGATGAGCCTTCAGCAGCGCCGGCGCGTCGTCGCCGGAGCCTTTCGGGTCGGCGACCGCTCGGCGGTCGACGGCCGGACGGTGATCCTGGTTGACGACGTGCTGACCACCGGAAGCACCGCGAACGCCTGCGCCCGCGAATTGCGGCGGGCGGGGGCGGCCCGGGTCGAGCTGGTCAGCTGGGCGCGAGTGGTGCGGCCTTCGCATCTGGTGCGTTGACGACGCTCCAGTGAGTGACGAAAGGCCGCGCGTGCCAAGAGTGGAAATCTATACCAAGTCGTTCTGCGGCTACTGCTTTCGAGCCAAGCGCCTGCTCGATTCCAAGGGGATCGAGTATCAGGAGCATGCGGTGCATTATGGCGGGCCCGAGAGGCAGGACATGATTCAGCGTTCGGGCGGCCGGACCACCGTCCCGCAGATCTTCATCGACGGCCGCCACATCGGCGGCTGCGACGAGCTGATGGAGCTGGAAAGCCGGGGCAAGCTCGACGAATTGCTGGCCGCCTGAGCGATGGCGCGGATCGCTCTTTTCCAGTCGTGCACCGGGATCGACCCGGCCGCGAACGCCCGCGCGCTGGTCGATGCGGTCGGCCAAGCGGCGGACGGCGGCGCCGAGATGCTGTTCACTCCGGAGATGTCGGGGCTGCTCGACCGCGATCCGGAGCGCGCCGCGGGAAACCTCCGCGCCGAGGACGAGGACGAGGTGCTCGCCGCGTGCCGGGAGGCGGCGAAGAGCCGCGGGCTGTGGCTGCACCTGGGGTCGCTGGCGGTTCGCACCGACGGGCAGAAGCTCGCCAACCGGACCTTCGTCATCGACCCGAGCGGAGCCATCCGGGCGCGCTACGACAAGATCCATCTGTTCGACGTAGACCTTCCGACCGGCGAAAGCTGGCGCGAGTCCGCCGTCTATCGCCCGGGCGAAGGCGCCGTGGTGGTCGACGGGACGCCGGTCGGGCGGCTGGGCCTGGCGATCTGCTATGACCTGCGCTTCCCCGACCTGTTCTCGAGGCTCGCCGAGGCCGTGGCCGAGACGGTCGCGGTGCCGGCGGCGTTCACCGTTCCGACCGGCCGGGCGCATTGGGAGGTCCTGCTGCGCGCTCGCGCCATCGAGGCGGGCGCGTTCGTCGTCGCCGCGGCGCAGTCGGGCCGCCACGCCGACGGCCGCGAGACCTACGGCCATTCGCTGGTGGTCGGCCCGTGGGGCGAGCTGCTGCTCGACATGGGCGACGGAACCGGGGTCGGGTTCGCGGACATGGACCTGTCCCGGGTCGGCGAGGTTCGGCGGCGGATCCCGTCGCTGACCCATCGCCGGCCGATCGCGCAGGCGGCGGTCGTGCAATGATCGTCTTCGACCTTTGCTGCCTGCAAAGCGGCGACCGGTTCGAGGCCTGGTTCCGGTCGAGCGCCGACTTCGACGAGCAACTGGAACAAGGGCTGGTCCATTGCCCGGTCTGCGAATCGAGCCGAGTGGCCAAGGCGCCGATGGCGCCGATGGTGCCGCGCCGGAGCGCCCCGGCAGCCGGAGCGGTCGAGCGGTTGGCCGAGCTTCAGGCCGACCTGCTGCGCGGCTCCGAATGGGTCGGGGACGCGTTCGCCGACACCGCCCGGGCGATGCATCTGGGCGAGATCGACACCAGCCCGGTGCACGGCGAGGCGACTCTGGAGCAGGCGCGCTCGCTGCTCGACGACGAGGTGCCGATCCTGCCCCTGCCGCTGCCGGTCGTGCCGCCCAAGCAAGTCAATTGATCAAGCGGGCTCTCGTGCTCTATTCGGGCGCCCATTGGCTCCGTAGCTCAGCAGGATAGAGCAACGGTTTCCTAAACCGCAGGTCGCAGGTTCGAGTCCTGCCGGGGCCACCAACTCGGTCGCTAGGGGCGGAGCAGGACGATGGCTTCAGGACGGCAAGACAGCGGCGGTCAGGAGGGCTCATCGATGGTCGGCAGGCTGTTCACCGACCACCCGCGGTCGCTCGGCAT
>DASTZO010000303.1:0-4378 GCA_035764265.1 Sphingomicrobium sp. | reverse complement strand
GCGACCTCGCCGATCCGAGCGGCGATCGCCGGCGGGTAGAGCTGCGTGACCAGCGGCGCCCCCGGCTTGGCGATGCCGGCTTTCTCGGCGGCGATGCCGGCCATCCGCCGCCCGAGGAATTGCTGGTGGTCGACCGCCAGGCTGGCGATCCCGCACACCAGCGGCCGCTCGACGACATTGGTCGCGTCGAGCCGGCCGCCGAGCCCGACCTCGACGATGCACGCATCGGCGGGCGTGCGCGCGAAGGCGAGGAAGGCGGCCGCCGTCGTGACCTCGAAAAAGCTCGCCTCGATGCCGCCGCTCGAGTCGAGCACTTCGGCGAGCAGGCCGGCGAGCGCTTCGTCCTCGATCAGGCGCCCGGCGATCCGGATTCGCTCGTTGTAGCGGACCAGGTGCGGGCTGGTGAACATGTGGACGGTTCGGTCCGAGGCTTCCAGCGCGGCGCGGAGGAACGCGCAGGTCGAGCCCTTGCCGTTGGTCCCGGCGACGTGGAGCACCGGCGGCAGCGCGTCCTGCGGCCGGCCGAGGCGGTCGAGCAACAGGCGGATGCGCTCGAGCCCGAGCCGGTCGCCGATCGGGGAGAGCCTGGCGAGGCGGTCGAGCTGGGCCTGGACGGCGGGGTGGGCGGAGCGGGCGAAGTCGGCCATCAGGCCGCCTCCCCGGGACGGGGAGGTGGCAGCGCGCATCGCTGACGGAGGGGGACCCGAGCGAGGCTCGCCGCCCCCTCCACCATTCGCTCTGCGGCGAATGGTCCCCCTCCCCGTTCCGGGGAGGAGCTGCTCGTCACGCTGCTGCCTTCTCCGGCGCGAGATAGGCGATGAGCTGCGACAAGCGCTCGCGCAGCCGGTGGCGCGGGACGACCATGTCGATCATCCCGTGGGCGAGCAGATATTCGGCGCGCTGGAAGCCCTCGGGGAGCTTCTCGCGGATGGTCTGCTCGATCACCCGCTGGCCGGCGAAGCCGATGAGGGCGCCGGGCTCGGCGAGCTGGACGTCGCCGAGCATCGCATAGGAGGCGGTGACGCCGCCGGTGGTCGGGTCGGTGAGGACGACGATGTAGGGCAGGCCCGCCTCGCGCAGCTCGGCCAGGGCAACCGTCGTCCGCGGCATCTGCATCAGCGACAATATGCCTTCCTGCATCCGCGCCCCGCCGGCGGCGGTGAACAGCACGTACGGGCATTGCTCGGCGATCGCCGCGCGCACCCCGGCGACGAAGGCGGCGCCGACCGCGATTCCCATCGACCCGCCCATGAAGGCGAAGTCCTGGACCCCGACGACGGCCGGATGGTCGTCCACCGTGCCGCGCGCGTTGAGCAAGGCGTCGCGCTCGTCGGTGGCGGCGCGGGCGGCCTTGAGGCGCTCGGTGTAGCGCTTGCTGTCCTTGAACCGCAGCGGGTCCTCGCGGACCTCGGGCGCCGGCAGCAGCTCGTAGCGCGCGGCGTCGAACAATTGGTCGAACCGGGCCTTGGGGCCGACCCGGTCGTGGTGGTCGCAGCGCGGGCAGACCCGGAGGTTGTCCTCCCATTCCTTGAGGAAGACCATCGTCCCGCACTTGCCGCACTTGTGCCAGAGATTGTCGGTCGTCTGCCGCTTGGGCAGGAACGGGATGCCCTTCCGGACGCGGCTCAGCCAGCTCATCGAAATCCTCTTCCGGTCCTCGCGGCCCCGCTAGGCGCAAGCGCGGCCGCTTGTCCACCGCCTAGAGCGTCGCGGCGATGCTCCGGACCGCGGCGGAGGGATCGTCGGCCTCGGTGACCGGCCGGCCGATGACCAGGATCGACGCGCCTCCGTCGATCGCCGAGCGCGGGGTGACGGTGCGCTTCTGGTCGGCCGCGCCGCTGCCGGCGCCGCCGCCCTCTGGCCGGACCCCGGGGACGACGAAAAAGCCGTCGGGCCACGCCTTGCGCGCCGAGGCGACCTCCTCGCCCGAGCAGACGATGCCGTCGAGGCCGGCGCTGTGCGCGAGCGCGGCGAGGCGCGCGACCTGGTCGGCCGGGCTGCCCTTGATTCCGGCCGCGGCGAGGTCCTTGCCGTCGAGGCTGGTGAGGACGGTGACCGCGACGACCTTGGTCCCCGGCGAGGCGGCGGCCTTGGCGTTCTCGAGCATCGCCCGGCCCCCGGCGGCGTGGACGGTCAGGATCGCCGGCTCCAGCGGCCGCAGCGCCTGGACCGCCTTGGCGACGGTGTTGGGAATGTCGTGGAGCTTCAAATCGAGGAAGATCGGCAGCCCGAGCTCGGCGAGCTCGGCGACCCCGGCCGGCCCGTTGGCGGCGAAATATTCTAGGCCGAGCTTGAGCCCGCCGGCGACCCCGCGCACGGCGCGCGCGATCTCGCGCGCGCGGGCGGGGTCGGCCGTGTCGATGGCGACGAAGATCGGGCTCATGTCACCGGATGGTCGTCCGCGTGCGCCGGCACCGCGGCCGGCCCCGGCGCGGCCGATTGCTGCCGCTCCTGCGCCTGGATGCGCCGCTGCATCGTCCACAGCCGCGCCCGGTGGACGAGGAACACCGGCAGGAAGCCTGCCAGGAACATCACCGCCAGCAGCACCGGGATCTTGATGTCGACCTGGATGTCGCCCCACAGGTTCAAGGTGACGTCGGACCAGTTGCGGCTGGCGAACAAGGCGATGAAGACGGCGAGAAGCACCCAGAACAGGGTCTTCAGAAATTGCATCGGCGTCGCTCCCCTCGCGGGCCTTTAGGCGAGCGGGGCGGCGATGGCCAGCACGAGCGGCATTCGTCGCGCCACCAAATCCGTTCATCGCAGCTTGCAGGGCTCGGCGTTGAGCCGGTTCACCATCGACTCCACAGAGGGACGCGGTGGAGGGGAGCTGGCTTGGAGAAGCAGCACAAGATCGGTTTGGGTGCGTTCGCGCTGCTCCTGGGCGCGGCCTATGTGACCATGCGCTCGCAGCCGGCGGAGCAGTCGGGGCCGGTCCCGGCCGCGCAGGCCAACACGCATCTCGCCGCGGTGACTCCGGCCGCCCGCCGCGACATCGATTATGCGGCGCTCGACGCGCGGCTGAAGCGGCTGGCCGAGCAGCGGCCGGTGGTCGGGCTCGCCGTCGGGATCGTCGAGAACGGCCGCATCACCTTCCTGAGTGGCTATGGCGAAACGCTCGCCGAATCGGGCGAGCCGGTGACCCCGGACACCGTGTTCCGCTGGGCGTCGGTGTCGAAGGGCGTCGCCGCGACGATGATCGCCAAGCTCGCCGAGGAGCGCAAGCTGAGCTTCAACTCGCCGCTCGTCCAGTACGCGAGCATGAAGCTGCCGGGCGGGGCCGAGGCGCGGGCGACGATCGGCGACCTCTTGAGCCACCGGCTCGGGCTTTACCGCAACGCCTACGACAACAAGCTCGAGGAAGGGCAGGACACGCGCTTCCTGCGGCGGACTCTCGCCCATCTCAACCTCATCTGCCCGCCCGGCACCTGCTGGAGCTACCAGAACGTCGCCTACGACGGCTCGTCGGAGATCGTCGAGCGGGTGACCGGCAAGCCCTATGCCGAGGCGGTCCGCGAGAAATTGTTCAACCCGATCGGAATGACCAGCGCCAGCGTCACCCGCGACGGGCTGGTCGGCGCGAGGAGCTGGGCGCGGCCGCACGATGCCGCCAGCCGGCCGCTCGAAGTGCTCGACACTTATTACCGGGTGCCGGCGGCGGGCGGGGTCAACAGCAACATCAAGGACATGGCGCTGTGGATGCTCGCCCAGATGGGCCGGATGCCCGGCGTGCTGTCGCCGCAGTTGCTGCAGACCATCCACGCGCCGCTGGTCAAGACCCCCGGCGAGCGGCGGCGGCTGCGCAAGTTCCTCGAGCGGCTGGGCCAGGCCGACTACGGCTACGGCTGGCGAAGCTACGATTATGCCGGCCACCGGATCGTCGGGCACCGCGGCGGGGTCAGCGGCTACCGTTCGCTGATCCTGTTCGACCCGGACCGCAAGAGCGGCGTCGTCGCCATGTGGAACAGCAACTCCAACCAGCCCGGCGGGCTCGAGTTCGAAGTCATGGACATGCTCTACCGGCTGCCGTTCCGCGACTGGATGGAGCTCGACGGCCGGCCCGGGCGGGCGAAGCCGGCCGGTGCGGAGCCGGCCGAGGACAGCGCGGCGATCGCGGCGAGGACGACGGCGCCGCGCGGCTAGGCTCCGGTTGAATCGATTAAGCCCGCAATCCTAGGAACTTGTGTCCCGAGCGGCGGGTTCTTCCGGCACCCAGCAGGAGGACCCAATGCCGGAATCGAAGGCCCAGGATGCGATCGCGCTGCTCAAGCAGGACCACCGCACTGTCGAAGACCTGTTCGCGCAATTCGAGAAAGCCAGCGGCGAGGGCCGTAAGCAGAAGCTCGCCGGTCAGATCTGCCTCGAATTGTCGGTCCAC
>DASTZO010000302.1:0-5854 GCA_035764265.1 Sphingomicrobium sp. | reverse complement strand
CGTCGTCGTAGCCCCAGCCGGTGAGCCCGAGCTGCCGCCAGTGGTCGTAATCGGCAGCCTGCCCGCGCATGTAGATCATGGCGTTGATCGAGGATGAGCCGCCGATCGCCTTGCCGCGCGGATAATTCAGGCTGCGGCCGTTGAGCCCTTCCTCCGGCTCGGTCTTGAACAGCCAGTCGGAGCGCGGATTGCCGATGGCGAACAGATAGCCGACCGGGATGTGGAACCAGATCCAGTTGTCGTTCCCGCCGGCCTCCAGCAGCAGGACGCGCTTGTCCGGATCGGCGGAGAGGCGGTTCGCCAGCAGGCAACCGGCCGAGCCGGCGCCAACGATGATGTAGTCGTAGTCGCCCGCGATGGGCGTCGGCGAAGCCATGATTTCGCACCCCGGCTGTAAACGACAGCAGTCTGCGGTGGTGCCTGGAACTTGGCAATGTCCCCGAAGCCGGGTGCATGACTGCATTGACTGCGACGGCTTTGCCGATATGCGGGTTATGATCAGCAGGGCGGTTCGAACCGCTCGACACCGCGGACGGAATTGAGCCTGTCGTTCCCGGCCGTCACCGCCACGATGGAACTTTCCCGCCGTCTGCCGGTTCTCAGGGAGACGACGACCGCGTGGCCTGCGCCCGCGCGCCCGATATCCGTTTTCCATGGCCGCTTCATCAGGAGAGAGCACACATGCTTGGTATGTCCGCACGGTCCCGCACAAATTGGGATGAGATCGAACGCCGGCTCAATTCGGTCGAAAGCACGCTGCGACACGACGGCAGGCGGCTCGCGAAGGCGGTGCCGTCCACCGATCAGGTCGGCGACCTTGTCGCGACGGTGCTGAACGGCGTCGCCGAACGGTTCCGCGGCGTTTCGGTCAGCGATGAGGCGGCGCGGCTCGGCAACGAGGCGGCGAAGTTCGGCAATTACGCGGTCACCCGCGTGTCGAAGGAGGTCGCGCACCGTCCGCTGATCGCGCTTGGCGTCGCGGTCGGCGTCGGCGTCCTGCTGGGACTTGCCAGCCGCCGCTGAGCGGGTACCCGCTGAACGCGTACCAACGGCCGGAGGCTCTCGTCGCGCCGCATCCGCGCCAGTAAGCTCGGCGGATGTTTCCGCCGTCGCGAATCGTCTGCCTGACCGAGGAAACCGTCGAGACGCTCTATCTTCTCGGCGAAGAGCACCGCATCGCCGGTGTCTCCGGCTATGCGGTCCGGCCGGCCCGCGTGCGCAAGGAGAAGCCGCGGGTCTCGGCGTTCATCTCGGCCGACTACGAGAAGGTGCTGGCGCTTGAACCGGATCTCGTTCTCACCTTCTCCGACCTGCAGGCCGATATCGCAGCCGAGCTGATCCGCCGCAACGTCGCGGTCCACGCCTTCAACCAGCGGGACATCGCGGGGATTCTGGCGATGGTCCGCACGCTTGGCGCACTGGTCGGCGCCGCCGCCAAGGCCGAGGCGCTGGCGCGATCGCTGGAACGGCGGTTGTCGGAGGTCGCGGCCCTCACGGCGCAAACCACGCGGCGGCCGCGGGTCTATTTCGAGGAATGGGACGAGCCGATGATTTCCGGCATCCGCTGGGTCGCCGAGCTGATCGAGGTGGCGGGCGGGATCGAGGCGTTTCCCGAACTGTCCGTGCACAAGAGCGCCAAGGACCGCATCGTGTCGGTGCCGGACGTGATCGCCGCCCAACCGGACATCATCGTCGGCTCGTGGTGCGGAAAGAAATTCGTGCCCGCGAAAGTGGCGGCGCGGCCGGGCTTCGATCGGGTGCCGGCAGTGCGCGACGGCTTCCTGCGCGAGATCAAATCGCCGCTGATCCTGCAGCCCGGGCCCGCGGCACTCACCGACGGCCTCGATGCGCTCGCCGCCATCGTTGCCGAATGGTCGGCGCAGAACGCCTGACACTCATCTTTCAGCTACGGCTTGCGACCAAGCCGGGTCACCACCTCGGTCAAATAGTCGAACGCGGCGATCAGACTCGGTCCGCCGCACAGCGTATAGCGGCTCGGCAGCAGAACCCGCCGCGACGGCGGATACAGCTCCTGCAGCGCCGGATGCGTGAGATAGATGGCGCCCTGCCCGTCCGGGATTTCGAGCATGTTGGATACGACCAGCACATCGGGATGCAGTTCGATCAGCCTCTCAAGCGGAACGAAGCCGCCATAGCCGGACGGCGAGCCCGGCGGCGCCTTGAACCCAGCCTCGTTCATCAGTGCGGCCGCGAGGCTTTGGGGCCCGACCGTGTAGCCGCCATTGCCGACGAGAAGCGCCGTCGAGGACGCACCGCGTCCGGCCTCCGACAGCCGGCGCTGTGCGGCGTCGATCTCGGCGATCAGCGCCTCGCCGCGTTGCGGATGCCCGAGCAGCGCGGCGAACTCGCGAATCTGCGCGCGAGCCGCGGCAAGGTCGGCAACGACGTCGACCTCGACGACGCGAAAGCCCAGCGCCCGCAGCAGCCGCTTGGACAACGAGCGGTCCCAAGAACCGACCAGCACCAGGTCGGGATCGAGCGGGATGGTCGATTCCGCCTGCCAGCCGAGCCGGCGGAATTGTTGCGCCTTCTCGACGACCGTCGAGACGGCCGGGTCGGTCGCATAGGGTGAGAGGCCGGCGATCTGCGACGGATCGGCGAGCGCGACCACGAGCTGGTCGGCGCAGACGTTGAACGACACGACCCGCTGCGGCGGCTCGGCGGCGGTAGCCCATGCGCACGACGCAAATACCGCGGCGCCCGCCACCAGATAGGAACAAACCGCGGATCGCCTCACTCCAAATTCCCTCCCTGCGAACATCGCCCCACTGAAGCCGCCCAAGCCCGTTTCACCACAAGCCCGAAGCCTGTAGGAAGGGCCGCCCAGGGAAGCCGTATTGCATGTGGCGCGCGAGCACAAACCGTTCAGGCCTGATCGTCGCACTTTCGGCGCTGCTGGTGGTTCTCGCCATCCTGTCGCTGATGATCGGGCCCGCCGGGCTGTCGCCTCGCGAGGCGCTCGCCGGCCTGATCGACGGCGAGGGCACGGCCGGCATCATCGTGCGCAGCATCCGCTTGCCGCGCACCCTGCTGGCGCTCCTGATCGGCGCCACCCTGGGCCTTTCCGGCGCAGCACTGCAAGGGCTGTTGCGTAATCCGCTCGCCGAACCGGCGCTGTTTGGCGCGCCGCAGGCCGCCGCCGCGGGCGCGTCGTTCGTCATCGCCTATGGGCTTGCGGGCGCCACCTCGTTCGCGGTGCCGGCGGCCGGCATCCTCGGCGCGCTGGTTTCGATCGGCGGCCTGGTCGCGATCGCCGGCCGGCGTGCCAGCCTCACCGTAACCCTGCTCGCGGGTCTCGCCTTCGCGAGCTTCGCGGGCGCCGCCACCGCGCTCATCCTCAACCTCGCCCCCTCCCCTTACGCGGCACTCGAAATCGCGTTCTGGCTGCTCGGTTCGCTCGAAGACCGCAGCATGGAGCACGTGTGGATCGCGCTGCCGTTCTTCGCCGCCTGCTGGGTGCTGCTGTTCCTCAACCTGCCGGCCTACCGCGCGCTGACGCTCGGCGAAGACGCCGCCGCGTCGCTCGGCGTCGACATCGACCGCACCCGGCTGATGGTCGTGATCGGCGTCGCGCTCGGCGTGGGCGCGGCGGTGGCGGTCGCCGGCGCCATCGGCTTCATCGGGCTCGTGGCGCCGCACCTGGTGCGGCGCGCCGTCGGCTCCGATCCGGCGCGGGTCTGCGTGCCGGCGATGCTGACCGGCGCCGCACTCTTGACCGCTGCCGATATCGCGGTGCGGCTCATTCCGACCAATCCGAATGCCACCGCGGTCGAGCTCAAGGTCGGCGTCGTCACCGCGCTGATCGGCGTGCCGTTCTTCCTGCTGATGATCTTCTCCGAGCGGCGGTACGGCGACGGAGCGTCATCGTGATCGCAACGCAGGCGACCGCGGCTGCGTTGACGGCAACCGGCCTGTCGGTCCGGCTCGCCCGCAAGGTCATCGTCGAAGACGCGTCGCTCTCGCTGCGCGCCGGCGAATTCACCGTGCTGCTCGGGCCGAACGGCGCCGGCAAGACCACGCTGCTCCGCGCGCTGGCCGGCGTTCTGCCGGCGGACGGCCACATCGAGATCGGCGGACGACCGCTCCAGACCTTGTCGCTGCGCGAGCGGGCGCGCCGCATCGCCTACCTGCCGCAAGGCCACGTAACGCACTGGCCGATGGACGTCGCCTCGGTCGTCGCGCTCGGACGGCATCCCCATGCCGACGCCTTTGCGCCCCCGACCGCAGACGATCGCGCTGCCGTCGATGCAGCCCTCACCGCGACCGGGCTCGAACCGCTGGCAGCGCGTAGCGTCACCTCGCTGTCGGGCGGCGAACGCGCCCGCGTGGCGCTGGCGCGGGCGCTGGCGACCCGAGCCTCGATCTTGCTCGCCGACGAGCCGACGATGTCGCTCGATCCGCGGCATCAACTCGTCGTCATGGAGCTGCTGGTACAGGTGGCGCGCCGCGGGACCGCGGTCCTCGCCGTACTGCACGACCTTGCGCTCGCCGCGCGCTTTGCCGACCGCGTGCTGATGATGGATTGCGGCCGGCTGGTGGCGGACGGCTCCCCGCGCGAGGTTCTCACACCCGACAAGATCGCGACGGTTTTCGGCGTCGAGGCTGCGATCACCGAAACCGGCGTGGGTGCAATCCCGATCCTGCGCCGGCCGATCTGAGCGTGGCGCCGTTACTTTAGCCGCGCGACGATCTGGCGTGCGACATGCTTCGCGCGGCCCGCGAGCGTCGTCGGCGCCGGCGGCTCATCTTCCTCGGCGAGGCGCAGGCCGACAGTGATGACGCGCCCGTTCGCGACCCGCTGCGCCAGCAAGGCGATCGGGCCGAGCGGCACGATGTCGCCTTGCCGGGGCGTGCGCTTGAGCTCGTCGGCGAAAAATTCCGCGAGCGAAACGCCGGCATCCTTTTCCGCCACCGACAGCCCGTAGATCTCGGCCAGCGCATTGAGCGTCACCTCGCCGGAGACGAAGAAATCGCCAAGGAGCCGCGGGTCGGGCGCGGCTGGCGGCGGCATGTCGACGAAGAAACGGTCAAGCGCCTCCGCCTTCTCGGGAGGCGCCAACAGATAAAGGTAGTCGCCTTCGCGCACCGGCGAGCCCTCGGCGGCGGTCAGGATGCGCTCGTCCCGCACGATCAGCGTCGGCTTCGCCCAGGCCGGAATGAGGCCGCGCCGCAGATAGGGACTCTTGGCGACGACCGGGTATCCGACCATCTCCTGCTCGAGCTGTCCCGGCAGATCGAGTTCCACGCGCCGCGGCAGGGGCTTGCCGCGCGGAAACGACACGCCGAGGCGTTTTGCGGCCGGCGCAATCGTCCAGCCCTGGATCAGCAGCGACGTCAGCACCACCACGAAGGCGATGTCGAAGTAGCGGTACGCGTTGGGCACGCCGACCAGCAGCGGAATCGAGGCAAGAAAGATTCCGACCGCACCGCGCAGCCCGACCCAGGAAATGAATGCGGTTTCCCGCCACGGGAAGCGAAAGGGCCACAGGCACAGGAAGACAGCCGCCGGACGGGCGATGAGCATCAGCGTGGCGGCGATTGCCAGCGCCGGCAGCAGGGTTTCCAGCAGCCGCTGGGGCCAGACCAGCAGCCCGAGCAACACGAACATCACGATCTGGGCGAGCCAGGTGACGGCATCGAGAAACACCACGACGGTGTTGTGCGCGCGGGTTGGCCGATTCCCGACCACGAGGCCCGCCAGATAGACCGCGAGGAAGCCTGAGCCGTGCACAACCGAGGCGAGGCCGAAGATCACGATGACGGTCGCGGCGACGAATGGCGCGTGCAGCCCCTGCGCGAGGTTGAGATTGTTGAGCACATAGACCATGGCCCG
>DASTZO010000301.1:0-2278 GCA_035764265.1 Sphingomicrobium sp. | reverse complement strand
CGCGAGGCGCCGATCCGCACGGTGCCCGCGTGGAAGATATTGAACGACGAGATCGCGCCGGAGAAACTGGCCGAACTGTTCAGCCAGTCGATCGTCTATGTCGGTACGAGCGCGCCGGGGCTGCAGGACCTTGTCTCCACGCCGCTCGACGCGCGGCTGCCCGGGGTGATGGTCCATGCCCAGGCGACCGAGCAGATCCTACTCGGCAAGTTCCTGACGCGGCCGTACGACGCGCATGCCTATGAGCGCTGGCTGACCTTGGGGCTGGGCCTGCTGATGGCGCTGCTGCTGCCGTGGATCGGCGCGACGCGCGGGGCGGTGCTCGGGATCGTCATGGTGGGCGGCATGGCGGCGGGCAGCTGGTTCGCGTTCAGCCAGCGGCAGATGCTGATCGATCCGACCTATCCGATCCTGGGGCTGATCCTGGTCTGGGTCTCGGTCACGGCCTTCACCTATTATCGCGAGGAAAAGCAGCGCGCGTACATCCACCAGGCGTTCGACCGGTACCTGTCGCCAGATCTGGTCAAGCGCATCGTCGATGATCCCAGCCGGCTCCAGCTGGGCGGCGAAGAGCGCGAGATGACGGTGCTGTTCTGCGACATTCGCGGCTTTTCGCGGATTTCGGAGAAATTGGGGCCACAGGAGATCATCCGCTTCCTCATCGCCTTCCTGACCCCGATGTGCGACATCCTGCTGGCGCGCAGGGCGACGATCGACAAGTTCATCGGCGACGCGATTCTCGCCTTCTGGAACGCACCGCTCGACGATCCGGACCAGTATGGGAATGCCGCGCGGGGGGCGCTGGCGATGATCGAGCGTCTGAAACAGCTCAACCGCGAGATGCCGGGCGGGGCCGAGCCCTGGCCGGGCGATGTGGCGATCGGGATCGGGCTCAATTCGGGGCCGTGCTGCGTCGGCAATATGGGGTCGGCGCAGCGGCTGAGCTATTCGCTGATCGGCGACACGGTGAACCTGGCCTCGCGGATCGAGGGACTGACCAAATATTATGGCGTGACGATCGCGATGGGCGAGGATCTGCAGGCGCGCCTCCGCGAATTCGCGACGATCGAACTCGACCGCGTCCGCGTGGTCGGCCGCGACGCGCCGGAGACGGTGCACGCGCTGATCGGCGACGAAGTGCTGGGCGCGGACGCCGCCTTCCGCGCCTTCGCGGCGGATCATGACGCGATGCTGCTGGCGTATCGCGCGCAGGATTGGGACGGGGCTGTGGCGTTGCTCGACAAGGGCGGGGGTGCGGCGGCGGGCTATGGGCTGGGGAAATTGTACGCCCTGATCGGCGAGCGGATCGCCGGCTATCGCGAGACCTCGCCGGGCGCGGATTGGGATGGGGTGTACGGGGCGACCGAGAAGTAAGACCCTCCCGGCGAAGCCGGGGAATTTAGATTTCCGCGAAGACGCGAAGATGTCTCGCCAGGGGTAACGCTCTTTGCGTCTTCGCGTCTTTGCGGAATCGATCTTCTTCCGGCTTGGCCGGATTAGTTGGGGACCCCCAGCGCTCTAGCCTCCGCCTCCAGCCTCGCCCGTTCGCCCGGGTTCGCCGCGATCGCCGCCGCCAGCGCGGCCTTGGCGGCTTGGGGTTCCTTCAGCGTCATCCGGCTGCGCATCAGCATGATCCAGCCGCCTACATTCGACGGATCGGTCTTGAGCCGCCCCTCCAGCCGCTCGACCATGGAGCGGCCCATGTCCATCTGCTGGCTGGGCGAGAGCTTGGACGCGTCCTGCACCTGTTCGGCAGTCGGTCCCGGCAGGCTGGCGACGGCAGTGGGCGGCGGGCCGGCCGGCACAGGCTGCTTCACCGCCGCCAGCCGCGACGCCGTCTCGATCTTGTTGATCTTGCCGACCTGCTCGATCGTCCGCCGGAGATCGGCTTCCCACGGCGCACCCGGCGGCGTGTCGGCGAGCAACGCGAGCCAGTCGGCGATGGCGCCCGGGTGGTCGCCTGCGAGGTCCTTCTGCACCGCGAGGAAGTAGCGCGCGCGGGGGTCGCCGGAGTCGAGGGCGGCGGCCTTGCGGAACGCCTCGAGCGCGGCGGGGGGCATCGGGTCGCGCGCGCTGGCCATGACCCGCGCCTCGCCGAGCGAGGACCACAGCACCGCGCTGTCAGGGTCGGCGCGCGTGGCCTTGTCGTAGGCCGTGGCGGCGTCGGCGAAGCGGCCGAGCTCGAAATAGGCGAAGCCGAGCTCCTGCCACGCGCCGGCGTTGTCGGGGTCGGCCTGCGCGCGCCGCTCGAGCGCGGCGAGCGGGTCGGCGGCGTCCG
>DASTZO010000300.1:0-5438 GCA_035764265.1 Sphingomicrobium sp. | reverse complement strand
GTCAACGACACGCTCGGCCATCCGATCGGCGACGAGCTCCTGAAGCAGGCCGCGGTGCGGTTGCGCGACATTGCCGGCAAGGACGAGTTCGTCAGCCGCCTCGCCGGAGACGAATTCGCGGTGATCCAGCGGCGCATCAAGCAGCCTCGCCAGGCGGAGTTGCTTGCCGACAGGATAATCGCCGGCTTGTCCAACCCGTTCGAGATCGATGGGCACACGATCGCCATCGGCGCCAGCGTCGGAATTGCCCTCGCGCCGAAGGACAGCCGGGACGGCGCCGAGCTTCTCAAGAAAAGCGACCTCGCGCTCTATTGGGCGAAGAATGTCGGACGGGGCGGCTTCTGCTTCTACAAGCCGCGCATGGACAAGCACCTCAATGAGCGCCGGGCGCTTGGCAACGATCTTCGGGCGGCCGTGCAAAACGGCCAGTTCGAGCTGTATTACCAGCCTCTATTGAACCTCTCGAGCCGCAGGATTTGCGGCATGGAAGCGCTGGTCCGCTGGCACCATCCGAGGCGCGGGATGCTTCAACCGAGCGACTTCATCCCGGTCGCGGAGGAAAGCGGGCTGATCGTTCCGATCGGCGAATGGGTGCTCCGCCAGGCCTGCATCGAGGCGGCGAATTGGCCCAAGCCGATCAGCGTCGCGGTCAATCTGTCGGCCGCGCAGTTCAAGCGCGGCGATCTCCTGGCGATGACGACCGCCGCGCTGAAGGCGGCGGGGCTCGAATCTGGACGGCTCGAGCTCGAGATCACCGAATCGGTGCTTCTCAATGACGAAATCTGGGTGCGGAACGTGCTGTGCAAGCTGCGCGACCTCGGGGTCCGGCTCGCCATGGACGATTTCGGCACCGGCTACTCGAGCCTCAGCTATCTGCGCAGCTTCCCGTTCAGCAAGATCAAGATCGACCGCTCGTTCGTGTCGGACATCACGGTGACCCGCGATGCGCTGGCGATCGTCCAGGCGACCATCCAGCTGTCCGAAAAGCTTGGCATCGGCACGACCGCGGAAGGAATCGAGACGGCCGGGCAGCTGCACCTGCTGGCCGCCGAAGGCTGCACCGAGGCGCAGGGCTTCCACATCAGCCGCCCGGTGCGCGCGCAGGAGATCCCCGCGCTCATCTCCCGCTACGGCTGCCATGTCGAGAGGCCGGCTCTGCGCGTCGCGTCGTAGCCCGGGCCGCGCCATCCCTTTTTCGTCTTCGAGGCACCACTCGTCCGCCGCTTGCGCCTTGCCTTGAAGGACCCGGCTGACTAGATGCCGCGTCGCCGTTCCCTTGTCCTATCGACACGGGCCGCGGCAACTGGTCGGGGCGTAGCGCAGCCTGGTAGCGCATCACACTGGGGGTGTGGGGGTCGCTGGTTCGAATCCAGTCGCCCCGACCATCCCGTCCATTGGAAAGACGACACGCGCCTATGACCACCCCCCTTTTGATGACCGCCACCCCGGCGAGCGACCCGTCGGCGATCTTCGTCGGGATCCTGCCGTGGCTGCTGATCTTCGTGATCTTCTATCTGTTGATGATCCGCCCGCAGCAAAAGCGGATGAAGGAGCATGCGGCGACCATCGCCGCGGTCAAGAAGGGCGATGAGGTGATTACCGGCGGCGGCATCCGCGGCCGGGTCACCAAGGTGATGGACGACGACGTCGAGGTCGAGATCGGCCAGAATGTGCGGGTGCGGATCGTCAAGGCGACGCTCAGCCACGTCGTCACCAAGTCTGCCAAGCCGGCCAACGACTGATGCTCGACTTCCCGCGGTGGAAGATCTGGGCGGTCTCGCTGACCGTCGCGATCGGAATCCTGTTCGCGATCCCGAGCCTGATCGCCGGAACGCCGCTGGCCGACCGCTATCCCGGCTGGCTCCCGAGCGCCCGGATCAGCCTCGGCCTCGACCTGTCGGGCGGCAGCCAGTTGCTGCTCGAGGCCGACGCCGCCGACGCCGCCAAGCAGCGGCTCGCGGCGATGGAGGATTCGGTCTCGACCGAGCTCCGCCGAGCCAGGCCGCGGATCGAGATCGGCGACATCTCGACCACCGGCGGGCGCCTGTCGTTCCTGGTCCGCGACCCGACCCGGGTAGACGCCGCGGTCGAGCGGCTGCGCACCCTGACCCAGCCGGTCGCGCTCACCGGGGCCCGCGACTGGGACGTCAGCGTCGTCGATTCGACCCGCATCGTCCTCACCCCGACCCGCTCCGGCTCGGCGCAGGCGCTTCGCGACGCGATGACCGTCGCCCGCGACGTCGTCCGCCGCAGGATCGACCCCCAGGGCACCAAGGAGGTCACGGTCATCAACCAGGGCGAGCGTCGCATCCTCGTCCAGGTGCCCGGGGTCGAGGACCCCGAAGCGCTCAAGAAGCTGATCGGCCAGACCGCCCGGCTCGAGTTCAAGCTGGTCGATTTGACCGCCGACCCGGCGCAGGTCGCTCAGGGCCGCGCCCCGGCCGGGAGCCAGGTGCTGCCGCTCGCCGACGGCACCGGCGCGATGGCGGTCAAGCGGCGGGTGATGGTCTCGGGCGACCAGCTGGTCGACGCCAAGCAGACCTTCGACCAGGACGGCCAGCCGGTGGTCTCGATCACCTTCAACAGCGCCGGCGCGCGGCGCTTCGGCCGGGTCACCCAGGAGAACGTCAACAAGCCGTTCGCGATCATCCTCGACGAGAAGATCCTGTCGGCGCCGAACATCAACGAGCCGATCCTCGGCGGCCAGGCGCAGATCAGCGGCAACTTCACCGTCGAAAGCGCCAACGCCCTCGCGATCAGCCTCGCCTCGGGCAAGCTGCCGGTGAAATTGAACGTGATCGAGGAGCGCACCGTCGGCCCCGAGCTCGGCAAGGATTCGATCCGCAAGGGCACCGTCGCCAGCATCGTCGCGACCCTCGCGGTGATCGCCTTCATGCTCGTCACCTATGGCCGCTTCGGGGTCTATGCGACGCTCGGCCTGCTGGTGAACGCGCTGATGATCCTCGGCATCATGGCGATCTTCGGGGCCGCCCTGACTCTTCCCGGAATCGCCGGCTTCGTGCTGACCATCGGCGCCGCGGTCGACGCCAACGTGCTGATCAACGAGCGCATCCGCGAGGAACAGAGGCGCGGCCGCAAGATCCTCGATTCGATCGAGACCGGCTACAAGGAAGCCTCGACGGCGATCTTCGACGCCAACATCACCAACGTCATCGCCGCGGCCCTGATGTGGTATTTCGGCTCCGGGCCGATCCGCGGCTTCGCCGTGGTGCTGATGATCGGCATCGTCACCTCGGTGTTCACCGCGGTCAATTTCACCCGGATGCTGGTGGCCCTGTGGATCCGCCGCAAGCGGCCGCGCGCTCTCTACATATGAGGCTGATTCAATGCGGCTCCTGAAGCTCGTCCCCGACACGACCAACATCGACTTCATGGGCTGGCGCAACGTCGCGCTGGTCATCTCGATCCTCGTCACCCTCGCCAGCCTGGCGCTGGTCGGGGTGCGCGGGCTCAACCTCGGGGTCGATTTCGTCGGCGGGCAGATGATCCGCACGACCTTCGCGCAGCCGATCGACGTCGACCAGCTGCGAAGCCGGGTCGGCGCCCTCGATCTTGGCGACGCGAGCATCCAGGAATCGGGCGGACCGAGGACCTACCAGATCCGGCTGCCCCGGCCCGAAGGCGGCGAGGCGGCCGCCAACCGCGCCGCCTCGCAGGTCCGCTCGATGATCGAGCGCAGCTATCCGGGCGCCCGGGTCGACGCGGTCGAGACCGTGTCGGGCAAGGTCAGCGAGGAGCTCGCGCTCGACGGCGCGCTGGCGATCACCCTGGCGATGCTCGGGATCGCCATCTACATCTGGTTCCGCTTCGAATGGCAGTTCGGGGTCGGCGCGCTGGTCACTTTGTTCCACGACGTCAGCCTGATCTTCGGCTTTTTCGCGCTAACCCAGCTGCAGGTCGACTTGAACATCGTCGCCGCCTTCCTCGCGATCGTCGGTTACTCGCTCAACGACACGGTGGTGATCTACGACCGAATCCGCGAGAACCTGCGCAAGTACCGCAAGATGGGCATCATCCCGCTCTTGAACCTGTCGCTGAACGAGACCCTGTCGCGGACCATCGTCACCGCTCTGTCGATCATGCTCGCCCTGGCGGTGCTGCTGGTCATCGGCCCCGACGTGATCTTCGGGCTGACCCTGGCGATCCTGCTCGGCACCTTCATCGGCACCTATTCGTCGATCTACATCTCGGCGCCGATGCTGACCTGGCTGGGATTGAAGCCCGACAGCTTCCTCCAGGTCGACGAAAAGAACCTCCCCGAGCCCCAGGAAGCCTGAGCGAGAGGCGCGGCGATACCGACTTCGGGATGCCGAACCCGCGCATCCCATGACCGTCGAATGCCTGCTTTCGGCGCAAGGTGGACAGCAGGTGCCGCTCGGGCGCGGCGGTCGAACGCCTCGACCAGCTGTGCTGGTCTCCCTTCCACGAATTCGCCGGTCACGCAGAAATCCCGCGTTCATCATTCGCCCGCCATCTCTCGGCTTGGCCTTCGCCGGGGGCCGCGCTAAGAGGTCGCCATGTCCAAAATCACCCGTCTCGCCGCGGCGTTCACCGCCTGCGCGCTCGTCCTTCCCGCCGCCGGTTGCGCCGGCAACAAGGGCGGCGCCGGCGACACCGCCTACGTCGCCCGCGACGTCAACACGCTCTACGCGCTCGCCAAGCGCAAGATGGACCAGGGCCTGTACGAGGAATCGGCCAAGCTGTTCGACGAGGTCGAGCGCCAGCACCCCTATTCGGTGTGGGCCCGCCGCGCCCAGCTGATGAGCGCCTTCAGTTACTATCTGGCGCGCAAATATCCCGACGCGATCAGCTCGGCGCGCCGCTTCCTGACCATCCACCCGGGTAACAAGGAAGCGCCCTACGCCCATTATCTGGTGGCGATGAGCCACTACCAGCAGATGGAGGACGTGACCCGCGACCAGCGCATCACCCAGCAGGCGGCCGACGCGTTCGGCGAGCTGGTGCGGCGCTATCCCGAAAGCCGCTACGCGGCCGACGCGCGGGTCAAGCTCGACCTCATCAACGACCATCTCGCCGGCAAGGAGATGGAGATCGGGCGCTTCTACCAGCGCTCGGGCAACTGGCTCGCGGCGACCAACCGCTTCCGCACCGTCATCGACAAATACCAGACCACCAGCCACACGCCCGAGGCGCTCCACCGGCTGGTCGAATCCTATCTCGCGCTCGGCATCCCGGTCGAGGCGCGCAAGGCCGCGGTCGTGCTCGGCGCCAATTATCCCGACAGCGTCTGGTACCACCGGGCCTACCGGCTGATTTATTACAAAGAGCCGAAGGGCATCCGGGGCTGAGTCTTCCGGTGCGCACGGCGGCGATTGGCCGCCGCCCGCCGATCCACTAGACAAGCGGCGATGCTAAGGCAGCTCGCCATCCGCGACGTGGTGCTGGTCGACCGGCTC
>DASTZO010000299.1:0-4361 GCA_035764265.1 Sphingomicrobium sp. | reverse complement strand
CGGCTCGATGATCGCGATCGCTGCCGGCTTCGCGATCTTCCTGGTCGAGACCCGGATCGGCTCGCGCTCGGTGCGCATCCGCACCGAACTGCTCGAGCACCAGGCCGACGAAGACTGATCTAGCGCCCGTGGTGGCGGGCGATCTCCTGGTCGCTCAGGCGCAGGAAGCGCGCGGCATTGTTGTAGAGGATGTCGCGCTTCTGGCTCTCGGTCAGGAACGGCGCGTCCTCGATTACCTTGATCGAGCGCTCGATCACGCCCGGCCAGACCATCTGGTCGGAGCCGAACATCACGCGATTGGCGAAGCCGGCTTCGGTGATCCGCTGGAAGTAGCGATAGAAAGCGGCCCGCGGCTGGGTGAAGATGATCACACCGGTGTCCACATGAACCTGCGGGTGCGCGTAGAGCAGGGCCAGCAGATCATCGATCATCGGATAGCCGGCATGCATCAGATAGACGCGCAGCTTCGGGTGCCGGACCAGCACCTCCTCCATGGTCAGCGCGCTGTGCATTCTCGCGCGGTAGCCCGTCGACCCCATGTAGATCACTCCGAACGGGCCCGTACCGACGTGAATGCCGACCGGGATGTCGAGCTTCTCCGCGAGCGCCCAATAGGGCTCGAGCCGCGGGTCGGCCGGCTCGATCCCTTCATATTGAGTGCTCCATTCGCCAAACACATCGACTGCTCCGGCCCGGTGGAGCTGCTCGACGCGCTGTGGACTGATCTTGCCCGCCAGGCTGAACGCGAGGCCGGACCAGAAGCGGCCCGGGGCCGCCTTTCGCCATGCCGCGACCTTTTCGGCACTGCCGGAAAGGACGCCATAGACGTTGCGCCGCTCCATGGCGGCGATGGTTTCGCGCATCAGCGCGTCGTCGGTCGTCGGCGACCACACCGGGTCGGCGCAGCGCGGCTTCTTGAACCGGTCCATGAAGATGTCGGCATAGGATCGACGCTGGTCCCACACCGGAAACTCGTTGAACGGAGTGCACATGCCCTGCGGTGGCGGGCCCGCGGAGTCGGCGCTGGTCGCATGCAGGTGCATGTCGATCACCGGCGGGGGCACCGCCGCCGCTGCCGGCGTTCCAAGCGCGAGCAGCGCCGCCGCGATCCCGATGCGCATCATTTGTCTCCCTAATCGTCACCTACTAGACGGTATCGGCGCCGCCTCGACAAGCCGTTGCGGCGTGACTATCCGAAAGCATCCCCCGTCGAGGAGTTTCTTGAGCCCATGAACAGTGCCGGCCCCGCCGCTTCGACCGTCCTCGACCGAGTCCTGGTGCTCGAGATGGTGCGGGTCACCGAGGCCGCGGCGATCGCCGCCTCCAAGCTGATCGGGCGCGGCGACGAGAAGGCCGCCGACCATGCGGCCGTCGAGGCGATGCGCGCCGCCTTGAACGAGCTGCCGATGGACGGGACGGTGGTGATCGGCGAGGGCGAGCGCGACGAGGCGCCGATGCTGTACATCGGCGAAAAGGTCGGCAGCGCCCAGGGGACCGGCCCGAGGATCGACATCGCGCTCGACCCACTGGAAGGCACCACCATCACCGCCAAGGCGGGCCCGAACGCGCTCGCCGTGCTGGCGATCGCCGAACAGGGATGTTTGCTCAATGCGCCCGACGTCTACATGGACAAATTGGCGATCGGCCCCGGCTATCCGCAAGGCACCATCGACCTCGCCCGAAGCGCCTCGGACAATATCCGCTCGATCGCCGCGGCCAAGGGCGTCGACCCGTCGGAGATCATCGTCTGCGTGCTCGACCGGCCGCGCCACGCCGAGCTGATCGCCGAATTGCGGAGCCTCGGCTGCGGAGTCCGGCTGATCCCCGACGGCGACGTCGCCGGAGTGATCGACACCACCGACCCCGACACCGGGATCGACGTCTACATGGGCTCCGGCGGGGCGCCCGAGGGCGTGCTCGCCGCGGCCGCGCTGCGCTGCGTCGGCGGGCAGATCCAGGGCCGGCTGCTGTTCCGCAACGACGACGAAATTGCCCGCGCCCGCCGCTGGGGGATCGAGGACCTGGACCGAATCTACGCGCTCGAGGACATGGCCAAGGGCGACTGCATCTTCGCCGCGACCGGGGTCACCGACGGCTCGCTGCTCGACGGCGTCCACCGCCGCAAGACCTGCATCACCACCGAGAGCATCGTCATGCGGGCCAGCTCGGGCACCGTGCGCCGGGTGACCGCCGAGCACCATCGATGGACGGAGTGAGCGAGGGCGGCATCGCTGCCGAGACGCTGCTGCAGCCCGTCGAGCCCGGCTACCGCCACGTGCTGCGCCTTCGGCTTCTTCTCCTGTGGCTGCCGCTGGCGATCGCCGCCCTGGTTTTCGACAACGGGATGGTTGCCGGCACGCCATTCTACGGGGGCTTGAGCATCCTCGTGCCGCTGGCCGCGACCCTCGTCGTCGCGATCGCCCCGCAGCGCATCTACCGGCGCCTGCGCTACGGCCTCACCGAGCGGCTGCTGCAGGTGGTGCGCGGCTGGCTGTTCCACACCGACACCATCGTCCCGTTCGTCCGGGTCCAGCACCTCGACGTCACCCGCGGGCCGCTCGACAAGCTGTTCGGCACCGCGACCCTGGTCGTCCACACCGCCGGCACCCGCAACAGCATCGTCACCGTGCCGGGCCTGGCCCCGGGCCGCGCCGCGGAGATCCGCGACGTCATCCGCGAGCATATCCGCACGGATTTCGAATGAGCGTCCGGCCATGAGTACGGACGACCGGGCGGTCGGCGAGCCCGAGCGGCTCCATCCCTTGTTCCTTCTGACCGGCCTCGGCCGAAGCCTGCGCGGGATGGCCGGCGGCTATGCGTTCATCGGCTATCTCGCGGTCTCCGGGCGGGCGAGCACGGCGCTGATCGCGGCGGTGGTGCTGCTCGCCTTCCTCGCGGCCAGCCTGTTCGTCTACTGGACCCGCTTCGAGTTCCGGGTCGGGTCGAGCGAGATCCGGGTCGACAGCGGCATCTTCAGCCGGACCCACCGGTCGATCCCGTTCGACCGCATCCAGGACGTCGACATCAGCCAGGGGCCGGTCGCCCGGCTGCTCGACATCGCCAAGGTCAAGTTCGAGACCGGCGGCTCGGCCGGGGCCGGCGAGGACGAGGGCGTGCTTCACGCGATCCCGCTCGAGCGGGCGCAGGAGCTACGGGCGCTGGTCCGCTCGCGCCGCTCGGCCGCGGACGAGCCGGTGCCGACGACCGCCGAGGCCGAGCGGCCGCCGGTGTTCGCGATGGACCTGCCCCGAGTGCTGCTCGCGGGGGTGTTCAATTTCTCGCTGGCTTTGTTCGCCGGGCTGATCGGCGCGACCCAGACGTTCGGCGAGATGCTCGGCTTCGACCCGCTCAGCCGCTCATTCTGGCTCGGGCTGCTGAGGGCCGGCGACCCGATCGCCGACTATATCCTCGCCCACCGGGTCGCCGCCGCATTCGCCGGAGCGGTGCTGCTGGTGCTGATCGGGCTGGCGACGGGGATCGTCCGGACCCTGCTTCGCGAATACGGCTTCCGGCTCGACCGCACCGAGGTCGGGCTTCGCCGCCGCCGCGGCCTGCTGACCCGGACCGACGTCACCCTCCCGGCGCGGCGCGCGCAGGCGGCGATCGTCGGCACCGGCCCGTTGCGTGATTCGCTCGGCTGGCGCGACCTCAAGCTGCAGAGCCTCGCCAGCGACGACGGGGGCGGCGGCGACCATGTCGTGGCCCCGCTGGCCACGGACGAAGAGGCCGGCGCGATCCTCGCCGAGCTCGGCTGGCGGCCGCTGTCGGGGACGACCGACTGGAAGCGGGTTTCGTCGGTCTACGTCTGGACTCTGGCGATCGGCCTGTCGCCGCTGCTGCTGGCCGCGGCCCTCGCCTCGACCCAGGCGCCGAACTCCGCGGTCGCGATCGCCGTCCTGCTCGCGCTCCTGGTGATCCGCTGGCGCGGCTGGCGCCGGACGCTCTACGCGCTTGACGGCGACCGGCTGCTGATCCGCTCCGGCTGGTGGCGGCGGCGGACCGTCATCCTGCCGCTGGCCAGGATCCAGAGCATCGACCTCACCGAGAGCTTCGTCAGCCGCTGGTTCGGGATCGCCGGGCTGGCCTTCGGGGTCGCCGGCGGGAGCGGCTTTTCCGAGCATTCGATCCCCGCCTTGCCGCGCGAAACCGCGCGCGCGCTGCGCAAGCGGCTGCTAGTGATGGAGCCATGAGCTTCGCCTTGAATGTCGAGCGGTCGGTCGGCGGCCAGCCGTGGCGCTGGCGGCGCTCGGGCGAGCCCGGGCTGGCCCCGGACGCGCTGGTCGACGAGCTGCTGCTGGCCCGCGGGGTCGAGCGGTCCGACCTCGCCCGCCACCGCAGCCCGACCATCCGCGACTTCCTCC
>DASTZO010000298.1:0-2301 GCA_035764265.1 Sphingomicrobium sp. | reverse complement strand
GGGCCCAAGGTCCTGGTTGCCCGCAAGGCGCTTCCGGTCGGCACGATCATCGATGCCGAGAGCCTCGCCTATCAGCCGTGGCCCAAGGAGCTCATCCAGAGCGCTTACTACACCGAGGGCTCGCCCGATTCGGACATGACCAAGCTGCTCGGCACCGTGGTCCGCTATCCGGTCACCGCCGGCCAGCCGCTGACCCACGGCGCCCTCGTCGGACCGAACGACCGCGGCTTCCTCGCCGCTGCGCTCGGCCCGGGGATGCGCGCCGTCACAGTCCCGGTCAACGTCGCGACCGGGGTCGCCGGCTTCGTCTTCCCGGGCGACCGGGTCGACATCGTCCTGACCCAGGCGGTCGAGGGCGGCGGCGACGGCCCGCCGTTGAAGGTTTCCGAGACGATCGTGCGCAACGTGCGCGTGCTCGCCACCGACCAGCGCATCGACAGCAAGGGCGACGACGGCAAGACCGAGGTCAAGACCTTCTCGAACGTCACGCTCGAATCGACCCCGCGGATCGCCGAGAAGATCGCCGTCGCGCAGAGCCTGGGCACGCTGTCGCTGTCGCTGCGCTCGATCGCCGACAACACCGCCGAGCTCGAGCGGCTCGTCGCCTCGGGCGAGGTCCGGCTGCCGCAGGGCGCCAATCCGGCCGAGGAGCGGCGCCTGCTGCTGGCGGTCGCCAACCGCCCGGTCGACACCAACACCACGTACACGACCGGTGGCGATGTCTCGCGCTTCCAGCGCCGCAGCGTCCCCGGCCGGGCGTCGACGTCGGGCTCGGGCCCGAACGACGCACTCGCATCCTTTGCCAAGGCGTTGAGCGGCGGACCCGCGACCAGTGGAACGGCAAGTGCCGCTCCGGTCTATTCCGGTCCGGTCGTGCGCATCAGCCGCGGCAATACCGTCACCGTCGTTCCGGTGGGAGCACGCTAACATGACCAGTCGTAAAATCACTCGCCGGGCGCGTCTCGGCACCGCATTCGCCGCCCTGGCCATCGGCCTCGGAACGATTGCGGGATCCGCCCCCGCGCTCGCCCAGCAAAGCGCTGCGCGGCCCTCGGAGACGCTCAACCTGAGCCAGGGGACCGGCACTCTGGTCCGGCTTTCCGCGCCGATGAGCGACGTGTTCGTCGCCAACGACACGATCGCCGACGTCCAGGTGCGCTCGGCGACCCAGCTCTACGTGTTCGGCAAGGGGCGCGGCGAGACCACGGTCTACGCGACCGGCAAGAACGGCAAGGTCGTCTATGCGGCCAACGTCCGCGTCGGCAACAATATCAGCTCGGTCGGCGAGATGCTCAGCCTGGCGATGCCCGAGGCGAGCATCCAGGCGACCCCGATGAACAACCTCGTGCTCCTGACCGGCACGGTGTCGTCCCCGACCGACGTCGAGGAGGCGCAGCGCCTGGTCCAGGCCTATGTCGGCGAAGGCACGCAGGTCGTCAGCCGGCTCCGCTCGGCGGTGCCGCTGCAGGTCAACCTCAAGGTCAAGATCGCCGAGGTCAACCGCAGCCTGCTGAAGCAGATCGGGGTCAACCTCTTCTCGAGCGACCCGACCAGCGGCTTCCAGTTCGGAATCGGCCAGGGCACGCCGGGCGCGGTCAGCGGCGGCGGCGGCTCGCCCTTCTCGGTCGGCTCGCTGCTGACCGGCGGAACGACCGTCGGCGCGGCCGGCCGCTTGTTCGGCCTCGACATCGCCGGTGCGATCGACCTCGCCGAGAAAGACGGCCTGGTCAGCATCCTCGCCGAGCCGAACCTCACCGCTTTGTCGGGCGAGACGGCCAGCTTCCTCGCCGGCGGCGAGTTCCCGATCCCGATTTCCCAGTCGCTGGGAGCGGTGACCATCGAGTATAAGCAATATGGCGTCGGCCTGGCCTTCACTCCGATCGTCCTTGGCGACGGCCGCATCTCGATGCGCGTCCGACCCGAGGTCAGCGAGCTCAGCAACGAGGGCGCGGTCAAATTGAATGACTTCCTCGTCCCGGCGCTGACCACGCGCCGCGCCGAGACCACCGTCGAGCTCGGCTCGGGCCAGTCGTTCATGATCGCCGGCCTGCTTCGCAACTCGAACACCAACGACATCAACAAGGCGCCGTTCCTCGGCGACCTGCCGATCCTCGGCGCCTTGTTCCGCTCGACCAGCTTCCGCCGGTCGGAGACCGAGCTGGTGATCATCGTCACGCCCTATCTGGTGCGGCCGGTGTCCGGCCAGCTGGCGATGCCGACCAACGGCTACCGCGCTCCGAGCGACGTCCAGCGGGTGCTCGAGGGCCAGACCTTCGTCGGCCCGGGTGCCCCGCGCGGAGG
>DASTZO010000297.1:0-10420 GCA_035764265.1 Sphingomicrobium sp. | reverse complement strand
CGAAGGGCGTTCCAGCCGCCTTCATAATCCTCGGGCTTGAACGCGCCGGAGAAGACGCTCCAGCGCCATTTATCCATCAACAGTCCGAACGGCAGGAACGCGACCTTGTCCATTGCCTGGCGCAGCAGCAGGCCGGTGTCCTTGCTGGCATCGGGCACCTTGGAGCGGTCGAGCAGGCCGATCTGGACCAGATATTCGGGCGTCACCGACAAAGCGACGAAATCGCCGATTGCCTCGTGGAAGCCGTCGTTGGCGCCGTTCAAGTACAGGTACGGCTGGTCCTTGTAGGCGCGCTGGTAATAATTGTGGCCGAGCTCGTGGTGGATGGTGACGAAGTCGTCGGCATTGACCTTGGTGCACATCTTGATGCGCAGATCGTCCTTGTTGTCGATGTCCCAGGCCGACGCGTGGCAGACGACCTCGCGGCCCTCCGGCCGGACGATCTGCGAGCGCTGCCAGAAGCTCTGCGGCAGCGGGGCGAGTCCGAGCGACGTGTAGAAGCGCTCGCCGATGCGGACCATCTCGGTCGGGTCGATCTTCTTGCGCACCAAAAGGTCGGTCAGATCGTAGCCGACGTCGCCGACGCCCTTGGGAGCGACGACGTCGTAGATGTTGCCCCACTCCTGCGCCCACATGTTGCCGAGCAGGTCGGCTCGGATCGGGCCGTTGGCGGGCTGGACCGAATTGCCGTATTTCTGGTTGAGCTTGGTGCGGGTGTAGCAGTGGAGCTGGTTGTAGAGTGGCTTCACCTCGCTCCACAGCCGCTCGTACATCGCCGAGAATTCCTCGGGGCTCATGTCGTAGTTCGAGCGCCACATCGCGCCGGTGTCGGCAAAGCCCAGCTCCTTGGCGCCGGCGTTGGCGATCTCGACCAGCCGGGCATAGTCCTGGCGCATCGGCCGGCCGACATTCTCGTGCCAGCTTTTCCACACCTCGGTCAGCTCGGCCGGGTTGCGCAGCGTCCCCATCAGCTCCTCGGCATCGTCGCCGGTGATGGACTTGCCGCGATGGGTCGCCCGGCCCTTGCCGTACATCGATTGCAGCTTGGTCGCGATCTCGTTGAGCTCGGTCGCCGCGCCGGGGGTCGAGGGGGCCGGAAGCACCAGCCCGGTGCGCAGGATGTTGAGCTTGCGCCTGGTGTCGGCGTCGAGGCCCGGGGCCTGGATCCACTTCGCCGCTTCCTTCGCGTAGAGGACCTGCTTTTCGGTGGCGATGGCGCCGAAATGGGCGGCGAGCGCGTCGGTGTCGTCGGTGATGTAGGTCGCGTTGATCCACTGCGCCCGGCCGGCGATCACGCTCAGGTCGAACAGATCCTTTTCGACCCTGGCGACGAATTCGCGCGCGCCCTCGGCCGTGAGCGCCGGATCGGCCGCGGCGACGGCCGCGGGCTGGTCGGCCGCTGCCGGAGCGGCGGCGAGCTGCGGGTTGGCGGCGCAGGCGGCGAGCGCCAGCGCGGCGAGCGAAACGGAAGCGGCGAATTTCATTACGGACATCCTCGTCAAGGCGGGTTTCACATCGGGGCGGCGTCACCAAGCGGCGCAGGAATCCGCCAGCCCGGTTCGGCGAATGGTCGACTCCAATCGTCAGGCGGTGAGAAAACGGGCGATTTCCTCACCCAGTTCCGCCTTGGTCACCGAGCTCATGTGGGTGCCCGGGACTTCGGCGAACGTCGCGTCGGGAAGCGCCTCGGCGAGTTCCCTCGCGGAGCCGTTGTCCTCGTCCTCGCGGCCGCACACGACCAGCGTCGGCATGGCGAAGGCGTCGAGCCACTCGGGGGCCAGGTCGGCGAAGGTCCCGAGCACGAGCTCCGCGGCGACTCGGTCGACCTTCATCGTCTTCATGAACTGGATCGCCAGCCAGTGCGGGTCGCCGCGCGCGCTGGTGTCGAAGTTGGCGATCGCGTCGCGGAAAAAGGCCTGGCGCGCGGCCCAGTTCCGCAGGCCCTGGAGGCCCATTCCGGCGAGCACCGCCTTGCCGGGCCTGAGCCCCTCCCCGACCGCCTGGACGACCGTCCGGGCGCCCAGGGAAAAGCCGCCGAGGTCGAACTCGGCGAGGCCGAGGCGGGCGACCAGCTCCTCGAGGTCGCGGACCAGGACCGCGCTCGGATATGCGTCGGGCGAATGCGGCTTGCCGCTGAGGCCGTGGGCGCGAAGGTCGGGCATGATCACCCGGCGGCCCGCGGCGGCGATCCGGTCGGCATGGCCGAAGTTGATCCAGTTCATCGGAGCGTCGGAGAACAAGCCGTGGAGCAGGATCACCGCCCGCCCCTCGCCGACCTCGTGCCAGGCGAGCTCGACCCCATCGGACGCGGTCCAGCGGTGGACAGCGGCCGTCATCAGTCCGGGACTTTGCCGGTGGCCGCGATCCATTTGTCGACCAGCTTCTGGTGCTCGTCGGTGCGGGTCTCGGGCAGGCCTTCGGTGTTGAGCCAGGTTCGGTGAATCGATTCTACGCCGAAGTGGCTGGTCGGGCGGAACCTGGACGGGTCGTCGAACGCGGCGACGGTCAGGTCCATGTTCGGCCCTTCCTTGAACTGGAAGCCGAGCGAGGTGCCGCACTCACGACAGTAAGGCCGGCGGGCGATCGGCGAGCTGTCGTACCAGTCGGGGCCGGACTGCCAGTCGACGTCCGCCTGGGGCAGGTTCTTGAAGGCGATCGAGACGGAGCCGGTCGCCCGCTGGCACATCCGGCAGTGGCACAGATAGGCGTCGTCGTCGGCGATCCTGGCCCGGAACCGCACCCGGCCGCACGCGCAGCCGCCTTCCATCGCCTCGCCCGCCATGTCGCGCTTCTCCTTGGCTGAATGAAGATGCACGCGGCCCTTTGCGCGGCTAAGGGGCGCCATGTCCAGCGCCCCGTCGGCACAAGAGATCGCACGCGACGCGCGCTGGCTGGCGCAGGCGCTCGACCCCGATGCCGGGGTCGTGCGGCTGATCGAGATGGACCGGCAAGCGTACCGGGCGGCGAGCTTCCTGGACGACCGGATTCTGCAAGCGCCGGTCCATGCGGTTACCATGCCGTGGAGCGCGGTCGCGGCGGCAATCCCCGCCGGCGCGCGCGCCGACGCCCGCTGGATCTTCCACATCGGCCATGTCGGCTCGACTCTCATTGCGCGGCTGCTCGGCGAGCTCGACGGGGTGCTCAGCGTGCGCGAGCCGCGCATCCTGCGCGACCTGGTGGCTGCGGATCGGCGCGAGCGCTTCCTTGCCCAGGTGCGCAAGCTGCTGTCGCGCACCTTCGCCGCCGACGAGGTCGCATTGGTCAAGGCGACCAGCTTCGTCGGCGAGATCGCCGCCGAGCTGGTGCCGCCGGGCGGTCGGGCGCTGTTCCTGTTCGCCCGGCCCCGCGCCTACATCGCCTCGATCCTCGCCGGCGAGAACTCGCTGAAGGAACTGGATACGCTCGCCGGCGATCGCGCGCGGCGGATGGCGGCCCGGGTCCGCGGCCTCGGCGCCAACACCGCCGCGCAGCTCGCCGCCGCGGCCTGGGCGTGCGAAATGACCGCGCTCGAAGCCGCCGCCGAAGCGATGGACGATTGGCAGGTCCTGTGGGCGGACTTCGACGCGTTGCTCGCGGACATGGACGCGGCGCTGGTGGATTTGGCGGGATTCTTCGGCTTCGAGGCGGCGCCCGGGCGGCTGCGCGAGATCGCCGGCGGGCCGCTGATGGGGCGCTACTCCAAGGCGCTCGAGCATGAATACAGCCCGTCGCTCCGGCGCGAGCTGATCGAGCAGGAGCTTCGGCTCCAGGGCCGCGCTATCGACGATGCGGTGGCGATGCTCGAGCGCGCCGCGACGGAATCGCCGCTGCTGGCGAGCGCCCTGGCGCGGCGCTAGGCCGCCTTCTGCAGATGCTTGCGGCCGAGCAATTCGGCGATCTGGACAGCATTCAGGGCCGCGCCCTTGCGCAAATTGTCGCTGACCACCCACAGCGACAGCCCGTGCTCGACGGTCGAATCGTCGCGCACCCGGGAAACGAAGGTCGCATAGTCGCCGACGCACTCGACCGGCGTCACGTAGCCGCCGTCCTCGCGCTTATCGACCAGCATGACGCCCGGCGCCTCGCGCAGGATCCGGCGCGCGTCGGCGGCGGAAAGCTCGTGCTCGAACTCGACGTTGACCGCTTCACTATGGCCGACGAACACCGGCACTCGGACGCAGGTCGCCGTGACCTTGATCGCGGGGTCGAGGATCTTCTTGGTCTCGACGACCATCTTCCATTCCTCCTTGGTCGAGCCGTCGTCGAGGAACGCGTCGATGTGCGGGATGACGTTGAAGGCGATCTGCTTGGTGAAGTGCGACGGCTCGCTCGTGTCGCCGACGAAGATGTTGCGCGACTGCTCGAACAGCTCGTCCATGCCGGCCTTCCCGGCGCCCGACACCGATTGGTAGGTCGCGACGACCACCCGCTTGATGGTCGCCGCGTCGTGCAGCGGCTTTAGCGCCACCACCAGCTGCGCGGTCGAGCAATTGGGGTTGGCGATGATGTTCTTCTTTGCATAGCCCGCGATCGCCTCGGGGTTCACCTCGGGCACGATCAGCGGCACGTCGGGGTCCATCCGGTAGAGCGATGAATTGTCGATCACCGTGCAGCCGGCCGCGGCCGCGCGCGGGACATGCAGCTTGCTGGTCTCCGAGCCGGCCGCGAACAGCGCCATGTCCCAGCCGGCGAAATCGAAATGATCGAGGTTCTTGACCTTCAGGGTCTCGCCCGCCTCGCCGAAGTCGACGACGTCGCCTGTCGAGCGGGCCGAGGCGACCGCGGCCACCTCGGCCAGCGGGAATTGCCGCTCGGCGAGGATGTTGAGGATCTCGCGCCCGACGTTGCCGGTCGCGCCCACGACGGCCACGCGGTAGCCCATTGAACACTCCTTTGAAACGGCGCCGCTCGCCTAGCAAAAGCGTCAGCTCAAGCGCAACGGCTCATCAGCTGGCCGGCGCCTGATAGAGCACATCGTCGAGGAAGTAAGCGGCGAACGCGCTTTTGTTGGGCAAATGAGCCTTTCGGTACAGCGATTGGGCCTGTTGCCGGACGGTCGCTTCCGAAGTGCGGCGCAGCCGTGCGATTTCCTTGTGGCTCAAACCACGCAGGATCAGCTGGCCGACGTCGCGTTCGGCGGCGGTGACGTCCCATTCGTCGAACTGCTCGCCGATCGCCCGGCGGTATTGATCGAGCTGGTCCTCGGCGCGCTTGCGCCATTGGGCGCCCTCGGACTTCGCCCGTTCGAGGTCGTGCTCCAGGGCGAGGCGGTCGTGGTGCTTCTCCCTGACGTCGACGGCGACCAGCGCCGCCGCGACCGACGTCGCCACCAGCAAGGCGAGGGCGATCGCGTCGACCAGGAAATCGGCCAGGTCGATGTCCTCGTCCTCGGTGACCCATTCGAGCGTCAGCAGCAGCGCGAAGGCGGCTAGGCCGATCGCCAGCAGCCTGGTCCGGTCCTCGAGAAGCTTGGCCATTGGAACGCCTGCTCTTCCCCGCGACGAATCTATCCGGTCAGCGGCGAGTTAGCCAGCAGCACGGCCCAGAAATATGGCGCCATCAATTCTTCGGCACGCGCCGGAACTCGAAGGCCGGCCGCGAAGCGCTGGATGCGGTGCCGATTTCGGTCAGCTCGAAAATCTGGCGGGGATTCTTGTTGTTGGGCCTCAGCCCTTCGGCCTCGTAAATCAGGCCGACGCCCGGCGCGTAATATTTGAAGCCGCGCGCCTTGGGGTCGATGTCCGACGTTTCCAGCACCTGCAGAACGTTGGAATAAGTGACCCCGCCGGCCGTGAAGCTGGACAGGACGGCGAAGGTCGTCCCCTCGTCGAGCGCGTCGTCTTCGGGCGCGTGCTCCTGATAGTAATTGAAGCCGACGGTCTGGTCGACGGGCATGATGTAGCCGGGCAGCGCGCCGTTGACGCCCGCCCGCCAGCTGCTGGCGCTGTCGGTGCCGATGAGATTGCCGTCGCGGTCGTAATTGTAGTTGGTGACGTCCTCTCCGAAGTACCAGACATTGCCGGCCTTGTCCTGGGCGTAATAGTCGAACGTGTCCTCGACGATCAGGCCGCCTTCGAACGACCGGTCGCGGAGCGTGACCGTCTTGATGCCGAGGATGACGGGCCCGGAGCCGACCCCGGTGAGGACGAACTGCTCGTCGGCCGGCGAGCCGAGGTAGGTCCGCTCCTGTCCCTCGACCACCGGGAAATAGGAGCTGGTGACGACCGGGTTGCCGGTGAAATTCCCGGCATCGAAGGTCGGCAGCACCGTCTCCGCGGCTGCGGGGTGCGCAAGGGCCAGGCCCAGTGCGGCCAAAGCCGGCAGGGAATGGTAAGTCATGTTCGCCTCCGTGGCGCGGCCCCTGCTCGCGGCGGCTTATTTACGGCGGCAGGACGATGAACAATCCGACACATGGCGGACGGGGTGTAGACGTTGCCGCCGGGCCCCCGGGTAAATGGAAGATGCTTTCGTCCCGCCCGAGCGCGGCTATAAGTCGCGCCGGGAGCCGATGGGGGGAGCGCCGTGATGAGCAATGTTCAGAAAATGGCCTGGGTCTATTGCGCCGGGTTCATCCTGGTGGTGCTGAGCGGGCACTATCCGCCGATGCTGGATTCGGAGGGCCGCCAGTTCGGCCTGTTCACGCTCGACCTCTACGACCACAGCCTGCACCTGGCGTCGGGTATCTGGGCGGGAGTCGCGGCCTGGTGGTCGGAGCGCGCGGCGCGCCTCTACTTCCGGATCTTCGGCCCGCTCTATTTCGCCGACGGAGTGCTCGGCCTCCTGACCGGCAGCGGCTTCCTCGACTTCGGGATCTTCCTGTACGGGCCGATCGACCAGCCGATGATGACCCGCTTCTTCGCCAATCTGCCGCACCTGGTCATCGGCGGTGTGGCGATCTGGGCCGGCTACCGGCTCGCCGCGCGCGAGCGGTGAAACGCCGCTATCGCGCCGCGCTGCTGGTCGGCGGGCTGTTACTGGCGGCGGTGCTGGCGCCGGTGGCCTATATCGAAGGCGCCTGCGGGCGGCCCGATGGGGCTCCGGCCGGAGCCGCGGCGCGGTCGCTGCTCGCGCCGGCGGAGCGGCGTCCGGAGGCGCGGACCTGGCTCACCTACCCCGAATGGCACATCGTCTATTCGGCCGAGAGTTTCGGATCGCACCTCGCGGCCGGCAAGCCGCCGTCCGACTATCCCTACGGCGGCGACATCGCCGCCTTCTGGCGCGGGGCCTGCGCGGTCAACCGGGTGACCGCCGGCCTGCCCGGGGCGAGCGACGCCAAGGTGATGATCTACACCATCGGCATCAGCTACTCGGCCGAGCTGGCGATCAAGGCGGCGTGGGAGCGCACCGTCGGCCGCTTCGCGCAATGGGCCGGCGGCCACGACAGCGCCGACGACCGCTTCGCCGCCCGGGTCCAGCAGCGCTACGCAGCCTTCATGCACGAAACGCCCTGGTACCGCTTCCCGTTCGGACAGGCGCTGGCCGGGCTGTGGCGGACCGATGAGCCGCGGCGGCCATTGCGCCATTGGGAGCGGCGCATCGCGCTCAGCCTCGAATATGGGGTCAAGGCCGGCTACGCGAAGCTGATCGGCTGGGCGAGCGGCGCCACGCTCGGCCGCGACGAGCCGACGCTGCGCTTCGTCGCCCGCGCTGCGCCCGGGCGGCTGGCGGCGGTCGATTCGCGCCTGAAGCCGGTCCGCGCCGCGCCCGGCGGGCTGACGATCGTCGAGGCCCCGCGCTACGCGCAGTTCACGGACATCCTGCGCAAGCTGTCCGCGGCCAGGGTCGAGCTGGTCGAGATCGCCGGCAACGACGAGATTTTCTTCACCGCCTTGGTCGAGGACGGGGCCGGCGAGCCCCCGGCGCCGCTGTTCGCGATGCCGCTCGGCGACCGGCCGGGCTGGCGGCGGGTCGGGCTGACGGTGAGCGTCCCTGCCCTCCTGCCCGCGATCCGCGTCATCGAGACGCGCGGCGGCCGGATCGAGCACGTCTACGATTATTGATCCGGGGCGTAGCGGTCGTACCAGCTGTTGCGGAACCGCCCGTCCGGGTCCCAGCGCTTCTTGGCGGCGAAAAAGGCCCCGATCTCGGGATAGGAGCGCTCGAGCTGCTCGGCCGTGTAATGCAATTGGTAGGGCAGGAAGAAGCGCCCGCCGTTGGCGATGGTGAGGTCGATCAGCGAGCGCGTGAGCCCGGCCATCGCGGCATTGCCCGCGGACGTGGTCGGCTGGTTGACATAGAGCACGACCGAGAAGGCCGGCCGCGGCGCATAGCTCAGCGCATTCTCCTCGGTGCCGACCGCCCGGATCGACGCATTCAAAAGCTTGAGGTCCTGGCCGCGGAAGATCGTCCGCATCGCATCGACGAACGGCACCAGCCGGTCGCGGGGGACGAAATATTCGTGGAGGATGTCGGTTTCCCCGGGCAGCGCATTGGCCAGATAGGCGACGCTGTCGTGCATCGGGTCGTTGCGCGAGACCAGGCAGGCCTCGCCGTCCCGCATCGCCTGCGCCCGGGTCACGGTGCACGCCTCCAGCCGGTGCTCGAGGTTCTTCTCGCTCCACCATTTCAGCGACGCGAGCCAGTCGGCGCGCTTGGCGAGGTTGACGGTCAGCCGGCGAAGCCGGGTCGACGAGACTTCGCCGAGCGGCGCGCGAACCAGCCCGGTCTCGTCCCCGACCCGGCGATAGCGGTAGACCAGGGCTTCCTCGAGCAGCGAGCCCGGCGCCGTCGACAGATGGGTGTAGCTGAGCTCGACGGCGGGATCGGCGGCGATCGCCTCGAACAGCGCCGGGAAATCGCGGTAGCCGACCAGCGAGCGCTCCGACCGGTAGATTCGGTTCGGGACGACGTCGAGCTCGGCCGACAGGACGATCCCGAACAGGCCGTAGCCGCCGACCACGTGCCGGAACAGGTCGGGGTTGTCGTCGCGCGAGGCGGTCACCACCGTGCCGTCGGCGAGCATCACGCGGAGCGAGCGGATCGAGCCCATCATCGCGCCGGCGCGATGGTCCATGCCGTGCGCGTTGACCGATATCGAGCCGCCGACGGTGAAAATGTCGGTCGACTGCATCGCCTTGACCGCGAAATGCGGGTGGATGGCATTCTGGATCGCGTGCCAGGTGGCGCCCGCCCCGACCGTGATGGTGCGGTTCGCCGGGTCGAGGCGGATCGAATCGAGGCCGCGCATGTCGAGCACCACGCCGCCTTTGCGGAACGCCTGGCCGCCCATCGAATGCCTGACCCCGGCCGCGGACACCGGGAGCCCGGCGGCGCGCGCATAGGCCAGCGCCCGGGCGACATCGGCTTCGCTCCGCACCGCGACGATTCCGGCGACCGGGGTGCGCGACAGGCAGCTGGCGTCGTTGATCGTCCCGCCGCGCTGGGCCCAGGCGGGCTCGGGGACGGCGGCCGCCCTCGCCTGCAGGGACGTCGCCCGTGGCAGGGCGCTGCCGCAATCCTTGGCTCGGACCGGGTCGGCGGCGAGCGGCGCGACATAGGCGGCGGTGCCGGCCGCGGCCAAGGCAATCAGCGACACCCCGACCAGCAGAGTCCGGCGTTTCATCGTCCCCCCAAGTCCTCGCCCCACGAAAAAGACGCCCGGATCGCTCCGGGCGCCTTTTCATCGCGCAATCGCGCGCCGATGCAAGCCCGGAAGGCTCAGGCCTCGGCCTTCTCCGGCTTGGCGGCCTCGCTGCCCTTGGGCGGGCGGACGTCGCGGCGCTCGGCGATCCGGGCCGACTTGCCGGTCCGGCCGCGCAGATAATAGAGCTTGGCCCGGCGAACCGCGCCGCGGCGGACGACCTCGATCGAATCGATCGCCGGCGAATAGAGCGGGAAGACGCGCTCGACTCCCTCGCCGAAGCTGATCTTGCGGACGGTGAAGCTGGAGCCGACGCCCTTGTTCGAGCGGGCGATGCACACGCCCTCGAAATTCTGCACCCGCGAGCGGTCGCCCTCGACCACCTTGACCCCGACCCGAAGCGTGTCGCCGGGGCGGAATTCGGGGATCGGGCGCATTTCGGTGAGAGCGTCGATGGCCTCGCGCTCGAGGGTCTCGATGAGGTTCATTGGTCGTCGCCTTCGTCTTCGTGCCGCGCGCCAGAGGGCGGTGCCTGCGATGCGCCCCCGTGGCGCTCGATCAGGTCCGGCCGCCTTAGCCGTGTGTCCTCGGATGCGCGGTCGTGTCGCCACGCCGCGATCCTCGCATGATCCCCCGACCGCAGCACCTCGGGGATCGTGCGCCCTTCCCATGTCACAGGCCGGGTATAATGCGGATATTCGAGAAGCCCCTCGTTGAAGCTCTCCTCCTCTCCGCTGGAGGCGGCGCCCATTACCCCGGGGAGCAGGCGAACGCAAGCGTCGAGGATCACCATCGCACCGAGCTCGCCGCCCGAGAGGACATAGTCGCCAACCGAGACCGGCTCGAGCGGGCGGCCTTCGA
>DASTZO010000296.1:0-3216 GCA_035764265.1 Sphingomicrobium sp. | reverse complement strand
GCTAGCCGGTCCGCTCGGCGCGAGGCGGCCCGAGAACCTCCGTTTCGGACCCACCTTTGCTTGCCTGGCGTCGCCGGCAGGCCGACGGCTGCCGGGACGAAAGGAGAACGACCCATGTGGGCGGCTATTGGAGGCGCCCTGTCGCCTCGGGCTCGATTCGCACTCGCCAGCGCCGCCCTCGCAATCGTCTATTTCGTGACGGCGGCCGTCTCGATGGCCACCTTCGGCACCAACACGCCGATCTGGTTCGCCAATGCGTTCGCGGTGGTCTGGATGCTGCAGGTGGAGCGCCGCCGATGGCCGGCCCTGCTGTTCCTGATCTACATCGTCGACACGGCGGCGATCGCCGTCACCGGCTCGGGCTCGGCACCGGTCATGGCCCTGGCCGACGTAGCGGAAATCTTCCTGGTCGTCAGCCTGACCCACCGGCTGGGCGGCGGGCGCGCCGTCCTGACAAGCGTCAGCGGACTCGCCTGGTTCATCCTCCTTTGCCTCGGCGCGGCGATCCCGAGCGCGACGTGGGGCGCATTCATCCTGTGGTGGGCCGAGGGGGTGGAGTTCGTTCCAGCCTTGCAGCAATGGTACCGGTCCGCCGCCCTTGGCCTGCTGGTGATCTGCCCGCCGCTGTTGATCTGGACGACGCCGGAGCTGCGCGCCCGGATCACCCCGACGGACGCCCGCCGAACCGCTGTCCTTGCGTTGGGACTGGCGGCGCTCGCCGCCCTGGTCTTCAGCCAAGGCAGCGCAGCCTATCTGTTCGTCACATTCCCGGCCTTGCTGCTCCTGGTGTGGAGCAGCGGGCTGTTCGGAGCCAGTGTCGGCTCGGCCGTCCTGCTCGCGGTCGGCATCTGGGAAACCCTCGCAGGCGGCGGCGCAATGGCGACCCTGGTGTTACCCGCAACCGATGTCGCTCTCAGGATCCACGCGCTGCAGGTTTATCTGGTGGCCCTGACCCTCTCGAGCCTGCCGCTGGCGGTCGTGTTGACCAACCAGCGCGAGCTGTCCCGGCAGCTCTGCACTGTCGCCGAGGCCCGAAGCGAGTTCCTGGCGGCGATGAGCCACGAGATCCGGACGCCGATGACCGGCGTGCTCGGGATCGCCGATCTGCTCGAGGTGGAGGAGCTGACTCCGCGGCAGCGCAACTACGTCCACAGCATCCGCGCCTCGGGCCGGCACTTGCTCAACATCATCAACGACATCCTCGATTTTTCCAGGATCGAGACCGGCCGGATCGAGCTCGAGCATGTCGATTTCTCGGTGCCGATGCTGCTCGAGGAGCTGCGCTCGCTGCTTCACCCGCTCGCCGCCGAGCGCGGGGTCGAGCTTCGCTTCGAGCTGGCGCCGCACTCGCCGCCGGCGGTCAAGGGCGACCCGACGCGGATCAAGCAGGTGCTTCTCAACCTCGCCGCCAATGCGATCAAGTTCACCGACCAGGGCAGCGTCACCATCGCCGTTTCCTACGAGCATGTGGTTGACGGGCTGATCTTTCGTTTCGAGGTCCAGGACACCGGGATCGGGATCGCCGCCGACAAGCAGTCCGAGCTGTTCACTCCGTTCACCCAGGCCGATCATTCGACCAGCCGGCGCTACGGCGGCAGCGGGCTCGGGCTGGCGATCAGCAAGCGCCTGGTCGCGGCGATGGACGGCGAAATCGGCCTGAGGAGCAGCCTGGGCAGCGGCAGCCTGTTCTGGTTCGAGATTCCGCTGCAGGCGGGTGAGGCGACCAACCTGACCGCGCCGGCGGCCAAGGACTGCGCGCCGATCGCGCCGTGCCGGATCCTGGTCGCGGAAGACGTCGAGCTCAACCGCGACATCGTCACCATGATGCTCGAGCGCGACGGGCACAGCGTGGTGCTTGCCGAGGACGGCCATGAAGCGCTGGCCCACGTCGAGCAATCGGCGTTCGACCTGGTGCTGATGGACGTCCAGATGCCGCGGATGGACGGGATGGAGGCGACGCGCCGAATCCGGATGCTGCCCGGCGCGGCGGGCCAGGTCCCGATCGTCGCGCTGACCGCCAACGTCATGGCGATCGAGCAGGAAAAATGCCTGAAGGCGGGGATGAACGCGGTGCTGATGAAACCGATCGAATGGGAGCGGTTGAGGGCGGTCGTCCGGAAGTTCGGGGCCCGCATCGCCGACCCGGATCGCCACGGCAGCAGTGGGGGCGAGGCACCCGAGGCGGACGAGCGGGGCGAGCCTCCGGTGTTGGTCGAGCCGACCTTCGCCAAGCTCAAGGCGATCCTGCCCCGCGGCCGGCTGAAATCGCACATCGAGGCGTTCGATGCCGAGGTCGAAGTGCTGGCGAAGGCGGGGGAAAGCGGCGACCGCTCGGCCATCCAGAGGGCCGCGCACAAGATCGTGTCGGAAGCGGGCTCGCTCGGCCTTGCCCGGCTGTCCGCCCGGGCGGCGGCCGTCGAGGCGGCGTGCCGCGACAAGGGCGGGCTGGGCGCGGCGCTGCGTCGCTTCCGCGAGGCCGCCGGCGACTCGCGCGGCCTGCTGGGGCCGCCGATCCGGCGCAAGGCGGGCTAGACCGGCGCGCCGGTGCCCGAGGCCAAGCGGTTTGAACTTGGCGGCATTGCTGCCCCATAAGGGAGGCGATGGAGACGCGCCGCTGAAAGCCCTGCTGTCCGAGCGGCCCGGCGGGCCCGAGACGCTTCGAATCGCCGAGGTCCCGGACCCGAAGCCCGCGCCGGGCGAGCTGCTCGTCCGGGTCCGGGCCTGCGCGATCAATTTCCCCGACGTGCTGATCATCGAGGACAAGTACCAATTGAAGCCGCCGCGGCCGTTCGCCCCGGGCGGCGAGGTGGCAGGGGAGGTCGAGGCGGTCGGGGAAGGTGTCGAGGGCTGGGCGGTCGGCGAGCGTCTGATCGCCGTTCCGGGCTTCGGCGGGCTGGCCGAAAAGATCGCCGTCCCGGCCCGCTCCGCCTACCGGCTTCCGGCCGGGCGCAGCTTCGCCGAGGGCGCGGCGCTCCTCCTCACCTATGCGACGGCGATCCACGCACTCGCCGACCGCGGGCGGCTACGGCCGGGCCAGACGCTGCTGGTGCTCGGAGCGGCCGGCGGGGTCGGGTTGGCCGCGGTCGAGCTCGGCAAGGCGATGGGCGCCCGGGTCGTGGCCGCGGTCTCCTCGGACGACAAAGCGAAAGCGGCGCTCGAAGCCGGCGCGGACGACGCGCTCATCTACCCCCCGGGGCCCTTCGACCGCGACGGCCG
>DASTZO010000295.1:0-6088 GCA_035764265.1 Sphingomicrobium sp. | reverse complement strand
GTGCGGCGAGGAATGCGACCCGGCGCGGATCGGCTTCGCCGAGCTCGAGCGGGAGATCGCCGAGCTCAAGCGCGAGGTGGCGGCGCTCAAGCGGGTGCGCCAGCCCGCGGCCAAGGAGCCCGCCCAGAAGGCGAAAAGCGCTTGAGTGTCGTCGCGCCGTTCCCGCACCCCCGGGACCGGCGCCTGATCGCCAGCTTCGACCGCCGCGAGTTGACCCGCATCCTCGATCTGTACGGACGGATGGTCGCGGCCGGCCATTGGCGCGATTATGCGATCCGCTTCGCGCCCGACGCGGCGGTGTTCGCGGCGTTCCGGCGAAGCTCCGAGCGGCCCGAGGTCCGGATCGAGAAACGCCCCGAGCTCCGGCTGAAGCAGGGGGCGTTCGCGCTCGTTGGCGAGCATGGCCAGGTGCTCAAGCGGGGCCCGGACCTCGGTCTGGTCCTGGCCCCGGTCGAGCGCCGGCTCATGCGGCTGATCGACTAAGCGGCCGCTTGCGGAGCGACAGCCGAGCGGTTGACGATCGGCAGCCGCTCGCGAAGCCCCTCCGGCAGCGGCCGAACCACCGCGGCTCTCGCCTGGCTCCAGAAAGCCGACAGGAGCAGCAGCGCCGAGCCGATGACCAGCGCGGTCAAGGCGATGTTGAGCTCGACCGCGCCGAACCGCTCGAACAGGTCGGACAGCGCCCACAGCACGTAGGCGAGCGCGGAGACCAGCAAGGCGCGGCGGTCGATCGCCAGAGCGGTGATTCCGATCACCACGTAGAGCAGCACCACGACCAGCCCTTCGCCGATGGTCGCATTGCCGTCGTTCAGCCCCAGCAGGGTGAAGACCGGGTGGACGATCATCGGCGCGGCCAGCAGGTGCAGCCAGAAGGCGACGTCCGAGCGGCGGGTGATCCGGGCGCGGTCCGAGCTGTCCCACGACATGGCGAACAGGAAGGTGCCGATGCCGAGCAGGAGCACGAAGCCGAGGATTAGGTCGCGGGCGGTGTCGGCATTGTCGCCGAGCGCCGCGATCAGCAGGCCGACGGCGATCGCCGCGACCGCCGCGGCGCCGGCCGCGACCGTGATCGGGACCCGGAACCGCTTCCAGTGAAGCCAGGCCGCGCCGGCGGCGATTCCGCCCGAGACGGCGGCGAGGACCCCGGCCAGTTGGACATTGTCCTCGAGCCGCTCGGGGCCGATCGCCAGCACGAGGGTGAAGGCGGCCGCCGCGAACACGCTGCCGACGAACGCCAGCAGCAGCAGGATCGACGGCAGCGCCATCCGCCGCCGGGCGGTGAAGAACAGGGCCAGCGCCCAGGACGTCGCCGCGACCGCGAGCGGGCCGAACGGCGAGGGGCCTTCGCCCTCGATCGCCAGGCCGAGGCCCTGGCCGATGCGCTGGCCGATCCAGGCGACCGAGAACAGCAGGATCGCCGCGGCGATGGCGACGAAAATATCGTTGAATCCGGTCAGCAGCCGGAATTGCTCTTCATCGACGGTCGGGGTCGCGTGCTGGCGCTCGATATACGCGCGCAGCGACGCCGCGGCCTCGGCGCTGATCGCGCCCGCCGCCACCGCTTCGTCGAGTTCGTTCTGAGAGTACATTGGCCCGTTCCTCCACTGTCGCGGCGGCGATAGGCCAGGTGTATTATCTTGTCAATACAGTAGCACACCCGGGGCGGGGCTGGTAAGCGCGAGCCGATGTGCAACCTCTACAGCATGACGGCGACGGTCGACGAGCTGCGGCGGATCTTCGGCCCGTTCGACGGCGACACGGCCAATCTGCCGCCGTTCGACGAAATCTACCCCGGCTACCAGGCGCCGGTGCTGCGCCGGAAGGACAACGGCGGCCTCAAGCTCGAGATGATGAAGTGGGGCTTCCCGGGGCCGGCCGCGGCGGGATCGCGGCCGGTGACCAACGTCCGCAATTTGAGCAGCCCGTTCTGGCGCAACGCGCTCAACGATCCGGCTCGCCGCTGCATCGTCCCGGCGACCCGGTTCTGCGAATGGACCGCCGAGCCCGACCCCGAGACGAAGCGCAAGGCGAAGGTGTGGTTCGGCCTGGCCGACGAGCATCCGGCGCTGTTCGCCTTCGCCGGGCTGTGGCGGCCGGGCGAGGAGGGGCCCTACATGGCGTTCCTGACCTGCGCGGCCAATGCGACGGTGGGAGCGGTGCACCCCAAGGCGATGCCGGTGATGCTTCGGCCCGCCGACACCGGCCGCTGGCTCGACAGCGAGCGCGCCGACGCCTGCGCGCTCGCGCAGCCATTCGAGGATGCGGCGATGCGCCGTGTGGGTTAAGCTGAGCGAGACGAGAAAACAGGAGGGAAGAGATGGCAAGGAAGTCAAGCCCGGCAAAGCCCGGCGCGACGGCGCGGAAGAAAGCGGCGGCGAAGCCGAAATCGAGGACTGCGGCGCGCAAGCCGGCGCGCTCGGCGGCGGGTGCGGATCGCCGCAAGCGGGCCGGGCGCCGGTCGAGCGACCTGACCGCGGCCGATGCCCTGTTCAAGCTGATCGAAAGCCCGCTGGTCGCCGACCTGCTCGCGGTCGGCGCGACCGCGGCCCTGGCGGCGATCGCCGAGAGCCGCTTCAGCCGCAAGGGCGACGAAGGGCGCAAGTCGAGCAGGGCGCTGAAGGCGGCGGCCAAGGCGGCGGCGGCGGCGATGGGGCGGCGGCTGTCGACCGAGGTCGAGGAAATCCGCAAGGCGTCGAAAAAGCCTAAGGGACCCGCAAAAGCGTAAGCTTGGCCCGGCCGACGGTGCGGGCCGCGTCGATGGCCCAGCCGCCGGGATCGACGGCGTCGTTGCGCGCGGTCTCGACCGCCATCCAGCCGCCCGGCGCGAGCCAGCCCGCGGCGGCGACCGCCCGAACGGCCGCACTGCCCGAGCCCGGCGCGTAGGGCGGGTCGGCGAACAGTAGGTCGAACGGCTCGGACCTGGGCAATGCGAGCGCCGAGCCGCCGAGGATCTGCACCCGCTCGAGCGCTCCGAGATCGGCCGCGTTGGCGCGGATCGCCGCCGCGGCCTTGGCGTCGGTCTCGACGAAGCAGGCGAGGGCAGCGCCGCGCGACAGCGCCTCCAGCCCCAGCGCTCCGCTGCCGGCGAACAGGTCGGCGACGCGCAAGCCCTGCAACGAGCCGAGGCGGCTGGCGAGCATCGAGAACAGGGTTTCGCGCACTCGGTCGGCGGTCGGGCGGGTCTCGACTCCCGGCGGCGCCCGGAGCCGGCGCCCGCGCCACTCTCCGGATATGATCCTCACTTGAGGCTGTTGCGGAAGTGCGCGAGCTCGTTGCGGTCGATCTCGCGGACTTCCCCCGGCTCGAGGCCGGCGAGGTCGAACGGGCCGTAGCCGGTGCGGATCAGGCGCGACACCTGCAGGCCGAGATGCTCGAGCACCCGCCGGACCTCGCGGTTCTTGCCTTCGGCCAGGCTCAGCTGGATCCAGCAGTTGCGGCCGGTGCGCCGCTCGAGGTTGGCGTCGATCGAGCCGTAGCGCATGCCCTCGATGGTCACCCCCTCGGACAAATCCTCGAGCTGGGCCTGGGTGACGCTGCCGAACGCGCGCGCGCGGTAATGGCGGACGACGCCGCTGCTCGGCAGCTCGAGCTGGCGCTTCAATTCGCCGTCGTTGGTCAAGAGCAGCAGCCCCTCGGTCATGAAGTCGAGGCGGCCGACCGGGATCAGCCGCGGCAGGCTTTTGGGCAACCGGTCGTAGATCGTTGGCCGGCCCTTGGGGTCGCGCTCGGCGGTCAGGGTCGCCGGCGGCTTGTAGAAGCGGAACAGTCGCGGCGCCGACGGCGGCCGGACCGGCTTGCCGTCGACGGTCACCCCGGCCAGATCGTCGAGCAGCGTCGCCGGAGTGGCCAGGGTTTCGCCGTTCCGGGCGATTCGGCCCTCGGCGATCATCCGCTCGACGTCGCGGCGCGACGCGACCCCGGCGCGGGCGAGCAGCTTGGCGATCCGCTGCGGCCCGGTCTCGCGCGGCTCGGGCCGTTTCGAAATCGTTCGCCGGGCGCCGCGGCGCCGCGGCACTCGATCGGGGTTCGTTCGTTGCGGGGGCAAGTGCCAGTCCTTGGAAAATTTTGGCTTGGAAAAGTCTGGATGCTGTTCGGCAAGCGCAAGCGGATCGTCAAGCGGATCCTCGTCGTCGAGGACGAGCCGCTGACCGCGTTCGACAATGAGACGATGCTGATCGATGCCGGCTATGAGGTGGTGGCGACCCTGGACGGCTTCGACGACGCGCTCGAAGTGATCGAGCGCGAGAAGATCGACCTGATCCTGAGTGACATCCGCCTGCGCAGCCACGAGACCGGCATCGACCTCGCGGCGGCGGCCAAGAAGCGCGGGATCCCGACCCTGTTCGCCAGCGGGCACGCGATGCCGGCGGCCGCCGAGGTCGCGGTCGGCTGCCTCAAGAAGCCCTACACCGAGCGCCAGCTGAGGGCGGCGATCGACAGCGTCGACCGCCACCTGGCGGGCGAGCGCGTCAAGCCGCCGAGCGGCCTCGACATCTTCATCCGCGAGCAAGGCTGAGCGGTCCACTCATTGCCCACTGTTCAGCCGCCGATCCGCTGCTAGCATGGCGGCCGAATGTCGAAATGGAGGGTGAGGCATGGCGGCTACCGAGACTCGTGAAACCCTCGGCTGGCGCGCCAGCCTGCCCGCCGGGGTCCGGCCCTACACCGAGGCGGCGCCGATCGCCGCTTTCTTCCTCGGCGTCTCGTCGGGCTTTCCCTATGCGATGATCGGCGCGACGCTGACGACGCGCCTCGCCCAGGACGATATCACCAAGTCGACCGTCACCGCCTTCGCGCTCGCCTTTTTGGTCTACAACCTCAAATTCCTCTGGGCCTGGGTGGTCGACGGGGTCCGACTGCCGCTGCTCGGCCGGCTCGGCCAGCGCGTGTCGTGGCTGATCTTCGCCGGAATGCTGGTGATCGCCGCGGTCGCCAACCTCGCGTTCCAGGACCCGTCCGCCAACATCGTCCAGACCGCGGTCGCGGCGATCCTGGTCGGGATCGCCGGAGCGACGTTCGACATCGTCATCGACGGCTACCGGATCGAGCTGCTCGAGCCGCGCCAGCTCGGGGTCGGCTCGGGCATGTCGCAATATGGCTGGCGGATCGGCTCGGTCGCCGCTGGAGCGCTGGCGCTGGTGCTGGCCGCGCGGGTCGGCTGGGAAGCCGCTTACCTCGCCTGCGCCGCCTTCGCCCTTCCGGCGATGATCACCGGCCTCGTCATGGGCGAGCCCCGGCGGCACCGCGAGCCGAGCGGCAAGCAGGGCCTCGCGGAGACCTGGGCGGCGATCGTCGGCCCGTTCGCCGAGTTCTTCAAGCGCAGCGGCGCCTGGCTGGTGCTGCTGTTCATCCTTTTGCACAAGATCGGCGACACGCTCGCCAACCTCGTGCTTCGGCTGCTGCTCGACGACATGGGCTACACCAACGACGAGATCGCGATCTACGACGTCGGCTTCGGCTTCTGGGCGTTCCTGATCGGCATCTTCGTCGGCGGCATCCTCTATTCGCAAATGGGGATGAAGCGGTCGGTGCTCCTGTCGCTGGTGCTGATGGGCGTGTCGAATGTGAGCTTCGCGGCGCTGGCCGCCGCCGGCCACACCAACTGGGGGCTCGCGGCCACCATCGGCTTCGAGAATTTCGCCAGCGGCATCGGCGGGGTGGTGGTCGTCGCTTACTTCTCGGCGCTGTGCAATCTGCGCTTCACCGCCACCCAATATGCATTGATCTCGGCGGCGGCGAGCGTCGTCGGCCGGCTGCTGACCGGGACCACCGCCGGCGCCCTCATCGAGACCATGGGCTACGTCAACTTCTACCTGATGACGACCCTGATCGCCTGTCCTGGCGTGTTCCTCTACTGGTACATGATTCGATCGGGCCTGGCGGATGTCTCGATCGGGTCGGCGGGGCAAGCGGACTGAGCCACGCGCGCTGTCCGCTCGACGGCGACGCGGTCCAGCCCGTTGCTACGGCTGCGCGATCGACCAGATGCCGCCGCCGTGCGTGGTACGGCGATCGCCGTCGTCGAATCCGCGAAGAGTCAAACCCGCGACGGCCGGCAGCTTGTCGGCCGTCAACGTCCTTGAGGTAG
>DASTZO010000294.1:0-5875 GCA_035764265.1 Sphingomicrobium sp. | reverse complement strand
CCGTCACCCTACCCCTACCCCTCCCCATCAAGGGGAGGGGAATCAGTGGAAATCCCTCGACTTGGGGATCACCTCGGCGTCGCGCGGGTGGCGGCCGGGCGGCGGGCGCATCGCTCCCGGCGCATCGCCGCGCGACAGCGGCGCGTCCATGATGTCCTCGCTCAGCTGGCGAAGCATCGGCGTGTCGTCCTCCAGGCGCCGGGCGATCACGTGGATCACGCCGTCGTCCTCGTCCTTCTGGACAAGCCCATGGACCGCCATCAGCCGAGCCCCCATGACGGTCTTGCGCTGCGTTGCGAACACATCCGGCCAGACGATTAGGTTGGCCACGCCGGTCTCGTCCTCGATGGTGATGAACACCACGCCCTTGGCGCTGCCCGGCCGCTGGCGGATCAGCACCAGTCCGGCGATCGACACGCGTTTCCCGTTGCGAACGGATTCCAGGTCGCGCGCGGTGACGAAGCGGCGCCGCGCATAATGCTCGCGAAGGAAGCGCATCGGGTGCGCCTTCAGGCTCAGCCGCACCGTCCGGTAATCGGTCACCACATGCTCGGATAGCGGCATCGCCGGAAGCGTCGCGGGCTCGGCTTCGGCGCCCTCGTCGCGCGCATCCGCCGCAGCGAACAAGGGCAGGTCCGGCGCCGCCTTGAGCGCGCGCGAATCCCACAGCGCCGCGCGGCGGTCGAGCTTCATCGACCGGAACGCGTCGGCCGCCGCCAGCCGCTCGATCGCGTGCACCGGCACCTGGCCGCGCGTGCGGACGTCCTCGACGCTCGCATAAGCCCGCGTCCCGCGCGCCGCGACCAGCCGATCGGCCGAGTCCGAGCGGAGCCCCTCGACCTGCCGCAGGCCGAGCCGCAGCGCACCATTCTCCAGAGTGCAGTCCCAGTCCGAGTGATTGACGTCCACCGGCCGCACCTCGACTCCATGCTCGCGCGCGTCGCGGACGATCTGCGCGGGCGCGTAAAAGCCCATCGGCTGCGAATTGAGCAAGGCGCAGGCGAACGCCGCCGGGTAGCGCCAGCGCAGCCAGCTCGACACGTAGACCAGGTGCGCGAGGCTCGCCGCGTGGCTCTCGGGAAAGCCATATTCGCCGAAGCCCTTGATCTGGTCGAAGCAGCGCTGGGCGAAATCCGGGTCGTAGCCGCGGCCGATCATCCGCCCGACCATCTTGTCCTGCAGCAATTCGATCGTCCCGCGCGAGCGGAAGGTCGCCATCGCCTTGCGCAACTGGTTGGCCTCGGCGGGGGTGAACCGCGCCGCGTCGAGCGCGATTTTCATCGCCTGCTCCTGGAACACCGGCACGCCGAGCGTCCGCTTCAAAATCCGCTCCAATTCGTCGGGCGGGCCGTGCTCGGGGGCGGGGCAGGGATAGAGCACCGGCTGCTTGCCGCTGCGGCGCTTGAGATATGGATGGACCATGTCGCCCTGGATCGGGCCCGGGCGGACGATCGCGACCTCGATCACCAAATCGTAGAAGCAGCGCGGCTTCAATCGCGGCAGCATGTTCATCTGCGCCCGGCTTTCGACCTGGAACACGCCCAGCGAATCGCCCCTGCACAGCATGTCGTAGACGCCCGGCTCCTCCGGCGGGACGGTCGCCAGCTCCCAGCGCTCGCCGTGATGCCGCTCGATCAGGTCGAACGCCTTGCGGATGCAGGTCAGCATGCCGAGCGCCAGCACGTCGATCTTGAGGATCCCGAGCTCGTCGATGTCGTCCTTGTCCCATTCGATGAAGGTGCGCTCGTCCATCGCGCCGTTGCCGACCGGCACCGTCTCGGTCAGCGGCCGCTCGGTGAGGATGAAGCCGCCGACGTGCTGCGACAAATGCCGCGGCATGCCGATCAATTGCTGCGCGAGCTTGACCGTGCGCTTCAGATGCGGGTCGCTCAAATCGAGCCCGGCGTCGGCCGCGCGCTCGGCCACGACCTCGTCGCCCATCTGCCCCCAGATGGTCGAGGTGAGCGCCGCGGTCACATCCTCGCTGAGGCCCATCACCTTGCCGACCTCGCGGATCGCGCTGCGCGGGCGGTAGTGGATCACGGTCGCGGCGATCCCGGCCCGCTCGCGCCCGTATTTGGAATAGATGTGCTGGATCACCTCCTCGCGCCGCTCGTGCTCGAAATCGACGTCGATGTCGGGCGGCTCCCTGCGCTCCTCGGAGATGAAGCGCTCGAACAAAAGGTCGCTGGTCGCCGGGTCGACCGCGGTGATCCCGAGGCAGAAGCAGACCGCGCTGTTGGCCGCCGACCCGCGCCCCTGGCACAGGATCGGCGGGTCGAGGCTGCGCGCGAAGGCGACGATGTCGTGGACGGTCAGGAAGTAGCGCGCGAAGTCCAGCCGGCGGATCAGCTCGAGCTCGTGGCGCAGCTGCTGTTCGACCTTGGCGGGGACGCCGCCCGGCCAGCGCTGCCGTGCTCCCTCGCGGGTCAGATGCTCGAGATGTTGCTGCGGCGTGCGCCCGTCGGGCACCGTCTCGAGCGGATATTCGTAAGCCAATTCGTCGAGGCTGAAGTCGAGCGCGTCGGCAAACTCCCGCGTTGATTCAATGGCTTGCGGCCAGCGGGCGAACAATCCGGCCATCACCGCCGGGCTCTTCAAATGCCGCTCCGCATTCGGGTTGAGAAGGTAACCGGCGCTGGCGATGGTGACCTTCTCGCGGATGCAGCTCATCACGTCCTGAAGCGGGCGGCGGTCGGGCGCGTGGTAATGGATGTCGTTGGTCGCGAGGATCGCGGCGCCATTGGCCCTGGCGATCCGGTCGAGCCGCTCGATCCGCGCCGAATCGTCGCCGCGGTACAAATAGGACGCGGCGACGTGGCGGAGCGACGGCAAGGCTTCCTTCAGTCTTGGCAGCTGCCTTTCGAACTCATCCAAATCCTCCGGCCAGGCGATGAAGGCGATTCCGTCCTGGTGCCCGGCGACGTCGGCAAGGCTCAATTCGCACTCGCCTTTCTTCGCGCGCATCTTGCCCAGGCTCAGCAGCCGCGACAGCCGGCCGTAGGCGTCGCGGTCGCGTGGGTAAGCGAGCAGGCTCGGCGCATCGCTAAGGTCGAGGCGGCAGCCGATCAGCGGCCTCAGCCCCGCGGCCTTGGCGGCGCTGTGCATCCGAACCACCCCGGCGAGGCTGTTGCGGTCGGCGATCCCGATCGAGTCCATGCCGAGCTCGAGCGCCGTCAGCACCAGCTCGATCGCATCCGATGCCCCGCGCAGGAACGAGAAGGGGCTGGTCACCCCGAGCTCGACGAACCGCGCCCGCGGGATCGGCTCGACCGGCCCGTCGCGGACCAGCTTCTTGCGGGCGAAGTTGCTATATTCGGGCATCAGCCGAAGAGCCCGTGCAGGTACCAGGCGGGCGCTCCGCCGCGGCCATCTCCGATCACACCCTCGCGGTAGATCCAGAAGCGGCGGCCGGCCGAATCCTCGACTCGGTAATAATCGCGCAGGCGGCTGTTCGACGGCGCCCGCCACCATTCGGGGGCGATCCGCTCGGGCCCCTCGACCCGGGCGATGTCGTGCATCGAGCGCCGCCACACGAACCGCCGCGGCACCCCCTCGGGGGTCGCATAGATGACCGCGATCGCTTCCGGCCGGTCGAGCAGGCGCTGGGGGCGACTCCCTCTCCCGTTTACGGGAGAGGGTTGGGGTGAGGGCCTGTCTTCGAGCGCCGCCACCCACCCGCTCGCGCGCTCGGGCAGATGGCTTTCGCGGGCGCGCGGCCGACGCACCCGCTCCGGCCCGAGCTTGACGCTCAGGCGGTCGATCAGGCGGGCGATGTCGCCGATCCCCGATGGTTCCTCGACCAGGCTGTCCTGCGCCGCGCCCAGGGGCTCGGTCCAGTCCGACTCGAGCGCGAAACCGTCGAAGCCGAACTCCGGATCGAGCATTGCAGCCTGGTCGGCGAGCAGGCGCTGGAGATGCTTCGGCTCGCGGCTCGGGATCGACGTGGCGACGCCGGCGACCGCGATGCTCCCATCGACCCGGAAGCCGGTCAGCGCCAGCCGCCGAGCGCCGAGACGGCGTTGCTCCAGTTGCGCCACGAGATCGGGGATCAGCCGCTCGAGCGCCTGGGGCGCGGCCTCCGGATGGGTCGCCGGCTCCTCGAGCCGCAGCAGGCTGCGCGGCGGCGGCTCGCACGGGGCTGCGACCAGCGGCTCGGGCTTGCGGCCCAGCGCCCGGTCGAGCGCGTCCAGCACATTGTCGGCCGCGCGGAAGCGGCGGGCGAGCGCCCGGCGCGGCACCCCGGCCAACGCGCCGATGGTCTTGAGGCCGAGCCGCTCGAGGGTCCGAACCGCGTCGGACGACAGCCGCAGCGCCGCGACCGGCAGCGGCGCGAGAAGGTCAAGACCCTCACCCCAACCCTCTCCCGCGCGCGGGAGAGGGAGGGACCCGCGAAGCGGGAGGGTGAGGGTATTCTTTCCGTACCGCGCCAGCGCCCAGACCGCGCCGGGGGTCGGGGCAATCGCGACCCGGCACGTCAGGCCGAGCGCGGCGAACCGGCTGCGGACATCCTCGACCAGCGCCGACTCGCCGCCGAACAGATGCGCGACGCCGGTCACATCGAGGCGGAGCGCGTCACCGCCGTCGACCTCGACCAGCGGCGACCAGCGCGCCGCCCAGCGCGCGAGCCTTGCGACCAGCGCCGAGTCCCCGGCGGGATCGGCGGGGACGGCGACCAGCCCCGGCTCGAGCGCCCGCGCATCGGTCAGCCGGGCGCCGGCCCGCGCCCCGCATTCCGCCGCCGCCCGGCTCACCGCCGCGATCACCGGCCCGTGCGCGCCCTCGACCGTCAGAACGACCGGCGAGTCAGGCGGAAAGCCGTTCCCGCTCGTCCGCTTCCAGCGCTCGATCGCCAGCTGCGGCCACCAGACGGAAAGGATGCGCTGCGGCTGTGTCATGGGCGACGTTCCACCGGCCGGGCGGCATTCCACGCGCGCGGAACAGCTCGGCGTCCCACGCCGGCGCTCCGGGCGCGCGCGGGTCGAACGGGTGGGCAAGGCTCGGCCGGCTGGCGACCCGCCAGCGCATCCGGGCGCCGCTGAGGTTGGCCGCGCCGCCCAGCCGCACCAGCCAGGCCGGAACGCCCGACCGCTCGGCCGCGACCGCCAGCCGCCGGGTGGCGGTGAAGTCGAGGCTCGCCGGGTCGCCCCACAATTCGCCGATCACGGCTCCGAGCGCCGAGCACCTCAGCCCCTCCTCCATCGCCCACAGCGCCGAGCGGGCGTCGCGCGCGGTGACGTGGAGGATGTCGCGGCAGTCGATCCCCGGCGGATAGACCCGCCCCGCCTCGAGAAGCGCCATCCGCTCCTGGACCCACAGCAAAGGCTTTCCGGGCTCCAACTGGGCGAGCAGGAACCCGGCCCAGCCGCCGTCGCGCGGGTGGGCGGCGAACAGCTCGCACAGGGTCGGGCCGGGCGGCGCGGGCAGGCCCCAGCGCTCGCCCGACCCGTTGGGGAGACGATGAAGTGCGGCCGGCGCGCCCGCGCCGCCGCGGACCAGGGACAAGCCTTTCGCCACACGACTCACAACGCTTTTGTTCTTTGTTTGTTCTTGTCCCGCGACTCGGGGCCAAGAGTCAATGGCGCGACTCGGCCCCTTCCACTTCCTTCAGAAAACGCACGATCTCGGCCACCGCCCGCCGGGTCCCCTTCCTCGACACCGCAAAGCCCATGTGGGTCGAATCGACCTCCACCGCCTTGTCGCGCGTCTCCTCCGTGCCGCGCGCGGCGGGCGCTCCGACGATCCCGTCGCGCCGCGACCAGATCGCCAGGGTCGGCACCGGCGGCTTCTCCTCTTTGTCCGGGATCGGCGGGTCGTCGACCGGGTGGCCGGCGACCCATTCGTACAATTTCCACACGTTGGTGTAGCGGCGCCG
>DASTZO010000293.1:0-3006 GCA_035764265.1 Sphingomicrobium sp. | reverse complement strand
GCGGGAAGCCGACCACCGCCGCCTCCGCGACCTTGGCATGCGAGACCAGCGCGCTCTCCACTTCCGCCGTGCCCAGGCGATGGCCGGACACGTTCATCACGTCGTCCACGCGGCCGGTGATCCAGTAGTAGCCGTCGGCGTCGCGCTTGCAGCCGTCGCCGGTGAAATAGCGCCCGGGATAAGTCGTGAAATACGTGGCGAAAAAGCGATCGTGGTCGCCCCACACGGTGCGCATCTGGCCGGGCCAGGATGCGGCGATGCACAGATTGCCGCTGGCGGGCCCGTGGAGCTCCTTGCCTTCGGCATCGACCAGCAGCGGCTTGATCCCCGGCAGCGGCCGGGTCGCGGACCCGGGCTTCATCGGCGTCGCTCCGGGGAAGGGCGCGATCAATATGCCGCCGGTCTCGGTCTGCCACCAGGTGTCGGTGACCGGGCAGCGCCCGTCGCCGACGACCCGCCAATACCATTCCCACGCCTCGGGGTTGATCGGCTCGCCGACGGTGCCGAGCAGCCGCAGCGACCGGCGCGAGTGGCGCTTCACCCAATCGTCGCCCTCGCGCATCAGCGCCCGGATCGCGGTCGGCGCGGTGTAGAAGATGGTGACGCCCAATCGGTCGACGGTCTCCCAGAAGCGGCCGAAGTCGGGATAGTTGGGGACCCCGTCGAACATCACGCTGGTCGCGCCGTTGATCAGCGGGCCGTAGACGACATAGCTGTGGCCGGTGATCCAGCCGACGTCCGCGGTGCACCAGAAGATGTCGTCGTCGCTTGGCCCGAAGATCCAGTCGAAGGTCGCCGCCGCCCACACCGCATAGCCGCCGATGGTGTGGACGACGCCCTTGGGCTGGCCGGTCGAGCCCGACGTGTAGAGGATGAACAGCGGGTCCTCGGCGTTCATGACTTCGGGCTCGCATGTCGCCGCCAGTTCGTCGCGCACCGCCGAATAGGAGATGTCGCGGCCGTGCCTCATCGGCACCTCGGCGCCCGTCCGGGTGACGACGACCACCGTTGCGACGTCGCGCCGGGCCAGCGCGGTGTCGACATTGGCTTTCAGCGGGATTGTCCTGCCGCCGCGAACGCCCTCGTCGGCGGTGATCACCGCGCAGGCGTCGCAGTCGGCGATGCGGCCGGCGAGGCTGTCGGGCGAGAAGCCGCCGAACACCACCGAGTGGATCGCGCCGATCCGGGCGCAGGCGAGCATCGCCGCCGCTGCCTCGGGGATCATCGGCATGTAGATCATCACCCGGTCGCCGCGGCCGACGCCGCGCGACTTGAGCAGGTTCGCCATCCGGCAGGTCTCGGCGAGGAGCTCGCGGTAGGTGAGGGTGCGCCCGGTGCCCGGCTCGTCCGGCTCGAAGATCAGCGCCACCCGGTCGCCGCGCTCCGCCAGGTGCCGGTCGAGGCAATTGACCGACAGGTTCAGTTCGCCGTCGGCGTACCAGCGGATTGCGAAATCGGCCTTGTCGAACGACCAGTCGCCGGCCCGCGTCGGGAAGCGCGCCCAGTCGAGCCGCCGCGCCTGGTCGAGCCAGAAGGAGTCGGCGTCCTGGTCGGCGCGGCGGTGAAGCTCGGCTAGCTCGGCCGGACCGATGTCCGCGCGGAAGCCGTCGGGAACGGGATGGACCGCCTCGCTCATTGGGCGTCGGCCAGGCTGCTCATGTCGATCACGAAGCGATAACGCACGTCGCCTTTTTTCAGCCGCTCCCAGGCCTCGTTGATCTGGTCGGCGCGGATCATCTCGACGTCGGGCAGGACGTTCTTCTCGGCGCAGAAATCGAGCATCTCCTGGGTCTCGGCGAGGCCGCCGATCGCCGAGCCGGCGAGCACCCGGTTGCCGAAGATGAGGTTGAAGCCGTTGACCCCGGGAAGCGGCTCGAGCGCCCCGACCAGCACCAGCGCTCCGTGCGGCCCGAGGAGGTCGAGATAGGGCTGGACCTCGTGCGCGACCGGGATGGTGTCGAGGACGAAATGGAAGCGCCCGGCGGCCGCCGCCATCGCCTCCGGGTCGGTCGAGACCAGCACCTCGTCGGCGCCGAGCTGGCGCGCGTCCTCGCCCTTGGCCGGCGAAGTGGTGACCATCGTCACGTGGGCGCCCATCGCCGCCGCGAGCTTGACTCCCATGTGCCCGAGGCCGCCCAGCCCGACCACCGCGACCCGCTGCCCGGGCCCGACCTTGAAGCGTCGCAGGGGGGAGTAAGTGGTGATCCCGGCGCACAGCAACGGCGCCGCGCGGGCCATGTCGAAGCTGTCCGGAACCCGGCAGACGAACTCCTGCCGGACGATCACATGGTCCGAATAGCCGCCCTGGGTGAGCTCGCCGCTCTGGCGGTCGCGGCCGCTGTAGGTGAAGGTCGGCATGTCGACGCAGAATTGCTCGTAGCCGGCGCGGCATTGCTCGCAGCTGAGGTCGCTGTCGACCAGGCAGCCGACCGCGACCCGGTCGCCGGCCTGGTACCGCGTGACCCCGCTGCCGACGCCGGTGACGGTGCCGACGATCTCGTGCCCCGGGACCATCGGATATTCGCTCATTCCCCAGTCGTTGTGGGCGAAGTGCAGGTCGGTGTGGCAGATGCCGCAATGGCTGATCCTGATCGCGACGTCCTCGGGGCGAAGCTCGCGGCGCTCGATGGTCAGCGGGACCACGGGCGATTCGGCGCCGGTGACTCCCCATGCTCTGGCTGTCGTCGTCATCGTCGGGCCTCCTCTATTGGGCGCGGGCGAGGATCCTCTGCGCCTGCAGCAGGTGCGGTCGGTCGACCATCCGGCCGCCGACCGAAAGCACTCCCGCGCCGGGCTTCGCCTCGAATGCGGCGACGATCGCCCGGGCGTGCGCGATCTCGGCCTTGGACGGTGTGAAGGCGGCGTTGATGATTGCGACCTGGTCGGGGTGGATGGCGAGCTTGCCGGTGAATCCCTCGCGGCGCGCGGCCTCGGATTCGGAGCGCAGCCCTTTTGGGTCCTTGAAGTCGGCGAACACCCCGTCGACCGGCTGCACTCCGGCCGCCG
>DASTZO010000292.1:0-7025 GCA_035764265.1 Sphingomicrobium sp. | reverse complement strand
GGCCGCAGCTCCTCGCCGATCAGGATCAGCCGGTCGACCCGTGCGTCGATCACCGCCGGCGCCAAGCCGGCGTGGAGGGCCTCGCTGTGGGCCCCGAGCTCACGCATCGGCCCGAGCACCGCGATCCGCCGCTCGATGCCGCTTTCGGCCCCGAGGCTCTTGAGGGTCGCGGCCATCGACGCCGGGTTGGCGTTGTAGCTTTCGTCGATCAGCAGCAGCTCGCCGCCGGCCACCGGAACTCGGTGCCGCTCGCCGCGGCCCTTGAGGGCGCCCATGTCGGCCAGCGCGAGCCCGGCGGTCGCGACATCGCCGCCGACCGCCTCGACCGCGGCCAGCGCCGCGAGCGCGTTCGACACCCAATGGTCGCCGCGCTGGGAAATGGTGAAGGTCAAGTCGCAATCGAGCAGCGAGGCGGTGATCAGGCTGCCGCCGCCGTTCGAGCTGACCGCGTGGATCGCGTGGACGTCGGCGTCGCCGCGGCCGAAGGTGATGATCCGGTCGGTGCGGCGCCGCGCCGCCTTGACCAGCCGGTCGCGGTGCGGGCTGTCGTTGGGCAGGATCGCGATTCCGCCGGGCTCGAGGCCTTCGAAAATCTCGGCCTTGGCGTCGGCGATCGCCTCTTCCGACTTGAGGTTTTCGATATGCGCCGGGGCGATCGCGGTGATCAGAGCGACGTGCGGCCGCACCATCCGGGTCAGCGCGGCGATCTCGCCGGCGTTGCTCATGCCGAGCTCGAGCACCGCATATTCGGTATCAGCCGGCATCCGAGCGAGGCTCAGCGGCACCCCGGTATGGTTGTTGTAGCTCTTGACCGAGCGGTGGACCGCGCCGCGCCGCCAGCGCTCGAGGCCTGCGTAGATCGCTTCCTTGGTGCTCGTCTTGCCGACCGATCCGGTGACCGCGATGATCTTCGCCTTCGACCGGGCGCGCGACGCCCGGCCGAGGTCCTCGAGCGCCCGCGCCGTGTCCTCGACCAGGACGTACGGAGACTCGATCGGCTTCGACACCAGCGCGCCGGCCGCTCCCGCGGCGACCGCTCGCTCGACGAACTCATGCCCGTCGTGGACGGTCCCCGGCATGGCGACGAACAGGTCGCCCGCCCGCACCTCGCGGCTGTCGAACGTCACTCCGGTAACCTCGAACACGCCGTGCACGCTGCCGCCGGTCGCCGCGGCAATGTCGGTCGAGGTCCACAAGGTAGTGCCTTGGGCGCTCATGCCGCGCACTCGCGGGCGACGACCACGTCGTCGAACGGGAGCACCCGGTCGCCGACGATCTGGCCCTGCTCGTGGCCCTTGCCGGCGACCAGCACGATGTCGCCCGCCCGGGCAATCCGGATCGCCTCGGCGATCGCCTCGCGGCGGCCGGCGATCTCGGTCGCCCCTGGCGCACCGGCGAGCACGGCGGCGCGGATCCCGGCCGGGTCCTCGGTGCGCGGATTGTCGTCGGTGACGATCACCAGGTCGGACATCTTCGCCGCGACCGCGCCCATCTCGGGCCGCTTGCCCTCGTCGCGGTCGCCGCCGGCGCCGAACACGATGATCAGCCTTCCCTCGACGTGCGGCCGGAGCGCGGCGATCGCCGCTTCGAGCGCGTCGGGCGTGTGCGCATAGTCGATATAGACCGGAGCGCCCCTGGGGCTGATCACCGCGCGCTCGAGCCGGCCGCGAACCGGCGACACCCGCTGCATCGCCGAGAAGGCCGCCTCGAAGCCGGTCCCCGTCGCCATCACCAGACCCGCCGCGACCAGCACGTTGGCCGCCTGGTAGGCGCCGATCAACGGCAGGGCGAGCCGGTGGGTCTTGCCCGAATGGCCGAGCATCACCGTTTGGCCGAGCGGCGTCGGGGTCTGCTCAAGCAGCCGGATGGTTTCACCGGCGCGGCCGACGGTCATCAGGGCGCTGCCGCGGCGGCGCACGCGGGCGATCACGTCCTCGGACCTGGCATCGTCGGTCCACACCACCGCCGTTCCGTCCGGCCCGAGCAGCTCGTCGAACAGCCGCATCTTGGCCTCGAAATAGGCCTCCATCGACGGGTGGTAGTCGAGATGGTCGCGGGAAAAGTTCGTGAACGCCGCGGCGGCCAGCGGGACTCCCTCGCAGCGGTGCTGGTCGAGGCCGTGGGACGAGGCCTCGTAGGCGACATGGCTGATGCCCATGCGCTTGAGGCCGGCCATGTTCGACAGGAAGGTGACGATATCGGGCGTCGTCAGGCCGGTCGTCACCTGGTCGTCCGAGGTGGTCACCCCGAGCGTGCCGATCGACGCCGAGCGGTGGCCGCCCATCCGCCACATCTGCCGCGCCATCTCGACGGTCGAGGTCTTGCCGTTGGTCCCGGTGACCGCGACCGCGACTTCCGGATAAGGCCCGTAGAATTTCGCCGCGAGGCTCGCGAACAGCCGCCGCGGCGCCACATCGGCGAGGTGCGGGACCCGTTCCACCCGGGCCTCGGGGCGCGCGACCACCGCCACCGCTCCGCGGGTCACCGCCTGGCCGATGAAATCCTCGCCGTCGAACACCGCTCCCTTGAACGCCCCGAAGACACTTCCGGGAGCGACCTTGCGGTGATCGATCGCAAAGCCCGTGACCTCGGAATCGCTATCGATGCCGGCCAGCTCCCGAAGGCGCACGGTCTCAGTGCTCCGTTTCGTGAACGAAAGGCAGCACCTCGGCGAGGTTGGGCTCGCGCCTCTTGTCGGGGCGGACTCCGAGCATCGGCGCGATCCGGCTCACCGTGCGGCTAATCACCGGCGCGACGTTCCAGCCGGCGGTCCGGAAGCCGTAGGTCTCGGCGGTCGCTTTGGGTTCGTCGAGCATCGCGACGATCACATAGCGGGGTTCGTCCATCGGGAAAACGCCGGCGAAGCTGGTCACCATCAGCGAGCGGTTATGGTATTTCTCGGCGCTTCCGGTCTTGCCCCCGACCCGGTAGCCGGGCGCGTCCGCCTTGCGGCCGGTGCCATGCGTGACCACCAGCCGCAACAAAGCCCGCATCTTATAGCTGGTTTCCTCGCTGAACACCCTGCGGCCCTTCGCGACCGGGTGGGTGCGGTCGACCTTGATGAGCGTCGGCGGCCGATAGATGCCGCCGTTGAACAGGGTCGCGTAGCCCGTCGCCAGATGCAGCGGAGTGACCGCGATGCCGTGCCCGTAGCCGACGGTCATCGTCTCGATCTGGTTCCAGTTGCTGCCCGGGCTCAGAGTCCGGCCGCGCTCCTTCAGCTCGACCGCGATCGGGCTGAGGAAGCCCATCTTGTCGAGGAACGCGCGCTGCCGCGCCGATCCGACCTGCGCGGCGATCTGGGCGGTGCCGATGTTGGAGCTTTCCTTCATGATCTCGGCGACGGTGCACTGGCGCCCGAAGGGATGCGTGTCGTGGATCACGTGCCCGTAGGCGATCAGCTCGTCCGGGCAATTGTAGATCTGTCCGAACGATTTGATGATTCCGCTGTCCATCGCCATGGCGACGGTGAACGGCTTGAACGTCGATCCGAGCTCGTAGACCCCCAGCGTCGCCCGGTTGAACCGCGCCTCCTCCGATCCCTGGCCGGCGGCGTTCGGGTTCAATTGCGGCAGCGAGGTCATCGCCAGCACTTCGCCGGTGTGGATGTCCATGACGATCCCGGCCGCGCCGATCGCCGAAAATTCGGTCATCGCGTCGAGCAGCTCGTGCTCGAGCGCCTGCTGCAGGCGGCTCGAGATGGACAGGGTCAGCGGCTCGCCGCGAGTGGCCGGGTCCGACAGGCGCTCGTCGAACGCGCGCTCCATTCCGGCGGTGCCGCGGCCGTCGACGTCGGTGTAGCCGATGACGTGCGCGGCAAGGCTGGTCTGCGGGTAGAGCCGGTCGGGCTCGCGGTCGAGCGACAGGCCCGGCTCGCCCAGGGCGTTGACCGCCTCGACCAGCCCGGGCGGCGCCCGGCGGCGCAAGTAGAAGAAGTTTCGGCCCGAGCGCAGCATCGCGTGATAGGTCGCGGCGTCGCGCTCCGGCATCAGCCGCTCGAGCGCGCGGGCGATCTCGAGCTTGTCGCCGATCACCTTGTTCGGGTGCATGCCGATGGTCCAGGCATCGATGGTCCGCGCCAGGGGCTGACCTTCGCGGTCGACGATGTCGCCGCGTTCCGGAATCAGCGCGGTGATCCCGACCTTGCGCCCGGCGTGGTCGCCGAACGCCGCGAGGAACAGGATCCGCGCGACAATCAGTGCGATCACCCCGGCGTACACCAGCATTCCGAACATCAGCCGCTGGTGCATTACGGCCAGGATTTGGCGTCGTTGGCCGACGAGCCTAAGTCGTTCTGGGCGGAGCCGCTCTGGCCGTTGGGCGACGAGGGCGGACGTCGGCGCGTTCATTGCTTCGAGCCGGAGTCCTTGCCGGAATTCCTGGTGGTCGAAGCAAGCGTCTTGGGCTTGGCCGCGATTTCGAGCGGCGCCAGCGGGTCGGAAGCCGCGGATTTGCGCTCGGCGGATGCCGGCCTGGGCGTCGCGGCCGGGGCTTTTGCGGCCTGGATTTTCGCGGCCTGGAGTTTCGGGGCCGGGGCTTTCGGGCCTTGGCCTTTCGGAGTGGCCTTGGCCGCGCTCACCGGCCTGTCGGCCGCTTTCTCGGGCGCCGGCAGCGGTGCCGCGACCGCCTTTTCGACCGGGCGGATTTCGCGCTTGAGGCTGGCGACGTGGAGCATCTCGCCGGCCGAAACCCCCTGCCCGGCGTCCGGCCCCTGCGGCGGCTGGCGGCCTTCGACCTGCGGCCTCGGCCCGCCGGCCGGAGCGGCGGCGAGCACCACCGGCGCGTCGAGGTCGACCTTGTCCTGCGGCGCGACCAGCTTGGCGAGCGCGAAGCCGCCGTCGAGGAACTGGTCGGCCGACGGCGCCGACAGCGCCAGCACCTTGACGTTCCAGCGTTCCAGCTGGGCGAGCCGGCCGCGGGTGCCGATCTCGGTCTGGAGCAGGCGGATATCGCGCTGGGCGAGCACGATCTTCGTCTCGACATTCTCGAGCGCGGCCCGCTCCGAGGCGACCCGCAGCGACACCAGGTAGCAGCCGAGCGCCGCGCCGGCGCAGCTGGCGACCATGAACACCGAGCGGAAGCCTCTCGCGCTCATCCTCTCGTCCCCTTCCAGGCCGGCGCCGCGGTGCGGACCGCGCTCCTCAGCCGGGCCGAGCGGGCGCGCGGGTTGGCGGCGATCTCGCGCTCCGACGGGGTGACCGGCTTGGCGACCCGCTCGAAGGTCGGCTCGTCGGGGTCCGTGAGCAGCGGCCGGTGGCGCGAGCCGGCGGGAGACGCTCCGCTGCGCTCGCGCAGGAAGCGCTTGACGATCCGGTCTTCGAGGCTGTGGAACGTCACCACCGCGAGCCGGCCGCCGGGCTTCAGCGCGCGCTCGGCGGCGGCGAGGCCGTCTTCCAGCTCGTCGAGCTCGGCGTTCAGGTGGATCCGGATCGCCTGGAAGGTGCGGGTCGCGGGGTCGGTCCGCTGGCCCGGACGGAAGCCGGCGGCGCGGCGGACAATCGCGGCCAGCTCGGTGGTCCGCTCGATCGGGCGGGCGGCGGCGATCGCTCGGGCGACGGCGCGGGCCCGCGGCTCCTCGCCATAGTCCTTGAGGATCCGGGCGATCTCGGCCTCGTCGGCCTGGTTCAGGAACTCCGCGGCGGTCAGCCCCGACTTGCTCATGCGCATGTCGAGCGGACCGTCGGCCTGGAAGGAAAAGCCGCGGTCCGCCCGATCCAGCTGCATCGACGACACGCCGATATCGAGCGCGATGCCGTCGACGAGGCCGATGCCACGCTCGGCGAGCACCCGGTCCATTTGCGAGAAACGCTCCTCGACCAGGGTCAATCTTGGGTCCGGAACGAGTGTCGGCCCTTCCGCGATCGCATCCGGATCGCGGTCGAAGCCGATCACTCGTCCCGCCCCCGCCGCGAGCATGGCGCGCGTATAGCCGCCCGCCCCGAAAGTGCCGTCGACCAGGGTCTCTCCACGGGCAATGGCGAGGGCCTGGACGACTTCATCGGCCAGCACCGGCAAGTGGCGGGAACCGGAGGAAGCGCGCGTCATGCGCCGAGCCCCCTTTCCTCGAGCCGGTACCGGGCGATGTCCTTCATGTCCTCGGGGATTCGGTCATCCGCGAGGAACAGCGCCGGGTTCCAAATCTGGAAGGTCTCGCCCGCGCCGAGGAACAGGGCGACCTCTTCGATCGATCCCTTGCGGCGCATCATCGTCGGCAAGACGATCCGGCCGGAGCTGTCGTAGGGCACTTCCTCGGTGGCGGCGAAGGCCATCAAATTGCGTTGCTGATATTCGAGCTGGGCCTGGGCGCTGGTCTCTTCCTTCTCGAGCAGCCGCTCGAGCTTGGAATGCTTCAATGCCGCGTAGGCGGGGTCGTAGGCGGCGAGGCAGGGGAAGCTCTCGTGGGCGGCCAGCACGATGCTCCGGGCGTCGCCGCGGCGCTCGACGACGCTGCGCAGGAAGGCGGGGACGGAGACGCGGCCCTTGGCGTCGACCGCGTTCAGCGCGCTGCCCTGGAACAGATGCTCTAGCGCCACGTCCTCTCCCCGTTCGCAGCGCAAGTGGATTCGTTCGCGGGCGCGCGGAGAAACCGCGGTCCCGCGTCAGGGTCCAAATGATTGGGTCATCCCCCGCGCTACAGTCGGTGTTGGTAACTCAAGCTTGGTGGGGATACAATGGGTTTTGATGCCATTCTAGTGGGAATTCATGCCCAGCAGCGGAAAACCGCGACTTTTTGGTCGCAGTTCTTGGCGATGTTCCACAGCTGTTCTCGCGGCTTTCTTTGTGGATAAGTCTGTGCGCGGTTGATCGCCGGGGCGACTCGGCGGTTTCGCGAATCCGTCACCGCTCGAGCGCGGCCAGCTCGGCCAGCATCCCTTCGAGGTTCCGGTCGGTCGGGCCGTCGAGGTCCTCGACGTTGAGGAAGTCGGCGTCGGCGACGATGGTCGCCGCGCCCTTGCCGATCCGGCAGCGCGCGACCAGGCGATCCTGGCTGATCCGGCAGCGGCCGACGAGCACGCCCGGAGAGG
>DASTZO010000291.1:0-7475 GCA_035764265.1 Sphingomicrobium sp. | reverse complement strand
CGGGCACCGGGCTAGGTCCCCGCTTCGAGCTCCCTGAGGCTGCGCCCCCGGGTCTCGCGTCCGGCCCAGGCAATCAGCCCCGCCGACAGCGCCATCGGCCCGAGCAAAGCGGCGGCCGCCCCGCTCAGAGTCGGGATCAGCCCGGCGAGCGCGAACCCCTGCACCGCGACGCCGCCGAACTTGCTGCTCCCGGCGACCAGCCCGGTCGCCCGGCCGCGGATTCCCAGCGCATAATTCTCCGCGGTGTACGGGAGGAGGACCGCGATCATGCCGTTGGTGCCGACGATCAGCATGGCGATGACCGCGATCAGCAGCGGCGGCCAGGTCAGCAGGTCGGCGGGCAGCAGCGCCCCGAGCAGCCCGGCGACAGTCAGGAGGATGGTGCCAATTAGCGTCCACTTGCTGCTGATCCGGGCATAGCACCAGGCGCCCACCAAAATCGTCGGCAGAGCGAGCAGCGCCGAGCTGGTAAGGATGCCGCTGGCGAGCGCCGAATCGTAGCCGCGCGCCTGGAGGTCGGTTGGCAGCCACAGCAGAAGACCGAAATTCACCAGGCTCCAGGACAGAGCGGCGATGGCGAGCGCGGCCGTCAGGCGCCCGTGGCGCTGCGCGGCGATCGGCGCGTCCGGGGGTGCCGCCACGCGCGCCTTGGGCAGTATGCCGAACCTCGCTTCCATCCGCCGGAGCTCTTCGCGCCGCCCCTGCTCGGCGAGGAAGCGCGGCGATTCGGGGATCAGATGGGCCAGCGCCAGCAACGCGATCCCGGTCGGGAATCCCTGCAGCCAAAGGACTCGCCAGCCGAAGACCGGCTCGAACGCGTGGGCGGCCGAGCTCGCGGCCAGATAGCCGCCGACAAGGCCGGTCCCGCCGACCAGCACCAGCACCCAGCTGCGGTGCTTGGGCGGCATCACCTCGGCGAGCAGCGTGTAGACCACCGGCAGCATTCCGCCCGCCGAGCTGCCCATCAGGAAGCACATCACCAGGTTCCAGTGGAACGCTGGCATCGCCCCGCAGACGGAGGTCGCGACGAACAGGATGGTGGACAGCAGGATCGACACGCGCCGGCCGTAGACGTCCGCCAGCCATCCCCAGACGAACGAGCCGACCGTCGTCCCGACCAGGGCCGTGAACGGGAACCAGGCGACGGTGGATTTGCTGATTCCATATTCGGCGCTCATTCCCGGAAGCACGAAGCCCAGCGTCGCCGGCTTCATCACGTCGATGACCAGGCCGAGGATGAGGACCAGGAGGACGCCGGCGTGCCAGCGATTGAGCGGCGTCGAGTCCGGCGCCTCGTAGCTCGTCCCGGCATGGTCGCCGTGCGGCGCCCGCCGCCTGGGCAAGGCTCCGAAGACGGCAAGCGGCACTCCGCCCATGATCAGCGCCATGCCCCCGATCATGCTCGAATCGATCGGCATGCCGGCGAGGCGGTTGCCCATGCGGTGCGCCTCGGCGAGCATCGGCAGGTGAAGCAGCACGCCGGCTGAGATCGCCGCGCAGCCCGCCCAGAACCACGCGGCGCGCTCGCCGACGATTGAAACGCGCGTCGCGACCCGGGCCTGCATCGCGACCGCAATTGGCCGACCGCCGGCCAAAGTTCAATTCAGGCAAGTCCCCGAAGCCGTTCGCAACCTGCTATGAGCGGGGCGATGGCGAGGCATGCTCTTCGATGACCGGCAAGCCCGGGCCTGGCAGCGACGCGCCGGACGTGGTCGACGAAGCGTCGATCGAAAGCTTTCCGGCCAGCGACCCGCCGGCGTGGACCGGCGGCCGCGAAGACAAGCCGGGCAAGCTCAAGCGTCGCGCTCCGGGCGCAAAAAGAAAGGCGGCGGCGTCTTCCGACACCGCCGCCTGACTTGGATCGGAAAATCGCGATTAAAGGTTGGTCGCGACTTCACCGAAGGTCGTGTTCAGCGCGCTGCCGATGCTCGACATGGCGCCGATCGCCGCAACGGCGATGAGAGCGGCGATCAGACCGTATTCAATGGCGGTCGCGCCCTTCTCGTTACGAATCAGTTTCAGAAACTTGGCCATCTCTGGTCTCCTTAAGGCTCCACTTAACTCGGGAACCGACTGTTCCCCCACCTGCGCAGCCGTTCGCGTAGGTTGCATCGGGAATTAGCCCGGGAGGGGTTGAGAAAGCCTTAAAGCGGCAGGTTTCCGCCGGTTAACTATGTTCGCCGCAATCAGCGGCCGCCGTCCTCGATCATGTCCTCGATTTCGCGCACCAGTTCGCGCAACCCGCGGGTGCGATCGCTCCAGTCCTCGGGAAGCGGGCTCTTCTTTTCGCGACGCTGCGGCGGCTGCGGCCTTGCCGGCGCCCGGAACTCGCGCGGCAGCGGCGGGCCCGGGCGGCGGTCGATGGCCAGCGCCGGGACCATGAAGCTGCGCCAGATGCGCGCCGGGGCGGTGCCGCCGGTGATCTTGCCCAGCGACTTGTTGTCGTCGCGGCCGACCCACACCCCGACCACCAGGTCGCCGGCAAAGCCGACGAACAGGGCATCGCGGTTGCCTTGCGTGGTCCCGGTCTTGCCGAAGGTCGGGACGGCGAGCGCGGCTCGGCGGCCGGTGCCCTTGTTGGCGGCTTCCCACAGCAGGTCGAGCATCGGCGCCCAGTCGCGGCGCCGGTCGAGGGTCCCGCCGCGGCGGAAGAAGCTGGCGAATCCCTCATCCTCCTCAGCGAGCGCGAGGCCGCGCGGCTCGACCGGGTAGCGGCTGCTGGCGATCGCCGCATAGGCCGAGGTCAGCTCGATCAGGCTGACACCGGCGGTGCCGAGAGCGACGCTGGGGCTGTTGGGCAGCGGGCTCGAGATGCCGAGCTCGCGCGCGGCGCGGAGGACATTGGCCCGGCCGACGCTTTCCGACAATCGCACCGTCGCCGCGTTGCTCGACCGCGCAAAGGCCTCGCGCAGAGTGATCGAGCCGCGATAGACCCCGTCGCTGTTCGCCGGGCTCCAGCCGCCGATGGTAATCGGCCGGTCCCCGATGATGCTCTCTGGGGTCCAGCCGGCGCGCAGAGCGGCGAGATAGACGAACAGCTTGAACGCCGATCCGGGCTGGCGCCGCGCCTGGGTCGCGCGGTTGAACGGGCTCGCCTTGTAGCTGCGCCCGCCGACCATCGCCACGACCCGCCCGTCGGGACGCATCGCGACGATCGCCGCCTGTGCATCGCCGATCGCGGCGCGGTTGATCGCCCGCACCGCAAGCCGCTGCAGGTCGGCATCGAGGGTGGTGCGCACCTTGACCTCGCCGAAATCGGCCTCGAACGCCTTTTGCGCGGCTGGCGCCACCCAGTCCGCGAAATAGGTCCCGGTCGGGACTTTCGAGCGCTGCGCGACCGGGCGCGCGGGAACCGCCGCTCGGGCACGCGCCTCGCTGATCGCGCCGATGTCGGCCATCGCTGCGAGCACCAGCCGGCTGCGCTTCTGGGCAAGCTTCAGGTTGCGGGTCGGAGCGAGCCGCGACGGCGCCTGGACGAGACCGGCGAGCATCGCCGACTGCGCCAGCGTCAACCGCTCCGGCGAGCGGTCGAAATAATGCCGGGCGGCGGCGCGCAGGCCATAGACGCCGTCGCCGAAATAGATGCTCGACAGATAGCGCGAGAGGATTTCCTCCTTGGTCAGCCAGGCTTCGAGCCAGAAGGAGATGATCACTTCCTGCGCCTTGCGCTTGAGGCTCCGGTCGCTCGACAGGAAGCTGGTCTTGGCGAGCTGCTGGGTGATCGTGCTGCCGCCCTGGCGGACTCCGCCGGCCCGGGCATTGGCAATCATCGCCCGGCCGATGCCGCGCGGATCGACGCCCCAGTGCCGGTAGAAGCGCCGGTCCTCGATGGCGACGAACGCGGCGCGGGTCAGCGGGTCGAGCTCGGCCGCCTCGACCGGCGCTTCCTTGATCGCTCCGCGCCGGGCGATCGGCCGGCCCTCTTCCGACAACAGCAGCAGCGCCGGGTCGTCGAGCGGCTCCAGCGCCCGCGACAGCGGCGCGGTGACGATCAGCCACGCCAGTGCCAGCAGCAGGACGGCGCAGATGGTGTAGAAAATGATCCGCCGCCGGCTTCGTCGCGGCCTGGCCGGGGCCTCGGCCGGCTCGCCGCCCGGCCCGGCCGGGCCGGGCATCGCAATCGGCGCGAACGGGTCGGGAAGCTCCTCGACATGGACTCCGCCCCGGCTCCAGACTCCGTCCCTGTCCGCCACCCACGATCCTTCTTGCGGAACTCGCAACTGCTTTAGTCCAGTAAAACAGTGCCGGGCATATATCCAGACATTTGCTGAACCTGCGATTGAGGCTACACGCCTGCCATGCCGCCGTCCGCTCTCCGGCGCGCCCTGGCAATGGCGCTGCTCGTCGCCGTCGCCGCCGTCACTCCGGCCTGCGAGCGCCAGCCGCAAGGCGCCGTCAAGGTCGTCGTCATCGGCGACACCCCCAAGGTGGTCGATCCGGCCGCCGGGCCGCTGAGCCCGGGCGAAGCGGTCCTGGTCGGCAATGTCGCGCAGGGGCTGGTGCGGTTCGACGCCCGCGGCCAGATCGAGCCGGGGCTCGCCGAGCGCTGGAACGTCAGCAACGACGGGCTCAGCTACATCTTCCGGCTCGCATCCAGCGAATGGCCGAACGGGCGCAAGATCACCGCTCACCAGGTCGCCCGGATCCTCCGCCGGACGATCGGGCGCAGCAGCAACAACCCGCTCAAGGACGCGCTCGGCGCGGTCGACGAGATCGTCGCCATGACCGACCGGGTGCTCGAGATCCGGCTGACGGCCCCGCGCCCCAATCTGCTGCAATTGCTCGCCCAGCCCGAGTTCGCTCTGGTCCGCGAAGGCGAAGGCAGCGGCCCGTTCCGGATCGCCGCCGGGGTCGGGCCGGCCGGCGTCGTCCGGCTCGAGCGGCAAGTCGCCGCTCCCGACGGGGAGGAGGGCCGCACCGAGGAGCTTTGGCTGGGCGGCTCGAACGCCGCCCTTGCGGTCCGCGGTTTCGTCGCCGGGGACTCCGACCTGGTGCTCGGCGGCACGTTCGCCGACCTTCCCTTCACCCGCCGAGTCCGGCTGCCGCGCGGAGCGCTGCGCTTCGACCCGGTGTCGGGACTGTTCGGGCTCGCCCCGGCGCGAAGCGGCGGCCCGCTCGCCGATCCCGAGCTCCGGCGGCTGCTGTCGCAGGCGATCGACCGGGACGCGCTGATCGCGGCGCTCGACGTTCCGGGGCTGGTCGGCCGGGCGACCCTGCTCGAGGCTGCGCTCGACGGAGTCCCGGACCCGGCCGATCCGCAGTGGACGACGGTCCCGATCGGCGAGCGCCGGCCGCAGCTGATCGCCGCCGTCGACCGCCTGTTCGGCGCCGAGGACCGTCCGGTGATCCGGATCGCGCTGCCCGAGGGCCCGGGCGCGCAACTGCTGTTCAACCGGCTCGCCGCCGACTGGGCCATGCTCGGGATCAGGCTCGAGCGTGCGGCCAAGGGCCAGGCGGCCGACCTCAGGCTGGTCGACGCGGTCGCTCCGTCGACCTCGCCGGCCTGGTTCGTCCGTCAGTTCCGCTGCGCGGTCGCGGCGATCTGCGACGACGCGGCCGACCCGCTGCTCGAGGCCGCCCGCTCGGCGCCGGTCGCGGCGCAGCGCGGCGCCTTGCTCGCCGAAGCCGCGCGCCTGATGGACGAGGCGCAGCTGTTCATCCCGATCGCGGCGCCGGTCCGCTGGTCGCTGGTCTCCGACCGCATCGAGGGCTTCGCCGGGAACCGCTTCGCCCGCCACACGCTGACCAGCCTCGAAGAGAAGCTCAACCGCGAAGGCGCCCGGTAAATGGACGTTCGACCCGAAGACCGGCAGCCGTTTCCCGGCCTCGGCACCGACCCGCAGTCGGTCCGCCGCCGGGTCGAGGCGCTCGAGCGGCTGATGGAGCGGATGTTCGTCATCCCCGGGATCAACCGCCCGGTCGGGCTCGACGTGATCCTCGACCTGGTGCCGGTCGCCGGAAGCACGGCCGGGGCCGTGCTCGGCGCCTATATGGCGTGGGAAGCGCGCAACCTCGGCATGTCCAAATGGCAGGTCGCACGAATGGCCGGCAACGTCGGCGTCGACTGGCTGCTCGGCCTGATCCCGTGGGTCGGCGCGATCCCCGACCTGTTGTTCCGCTCGAACACGCGCAATTTGCGCATCATCAAGCGCCACCTCGACAAGCACCACGCGGGCACCGCGACCGTCGACGCGCAAGCCCTGCCGCCCGGGCGCTGAGCGCCGGCCAACAATTCACCAGGGTTAAGTGCGGGAACCGCAAGCCCGAGCGGCGAATTGCGCATGGGAACAGGAGGTCCCATGGCTAAGTTCTTCAAAGACAACGGCCTTACCATCACTCTGATGCTGCTGTTCCTCTTGAGCATCGTCGGCCAGTGGCTCGCCGGGATGCATTTCGAGAATGAGCAGCTGATCGAGCATGGCAAGGAGCCGATCGGCGCCCTGCAATTCCTCTCGGACCCGCAATTCCTCTCGACCGTGTTCGAGAATTGGGAAAGCGAGTTCCTGCAGATGTCGGCCTATGTCGTCCTCACCGCCTTCCTGTTCCAGCGCGGATCGGCCGAATCCGAGGACCCCGACGAGCCGTCGCGCGACGGCCGGCTCGAGAACGCCCGCTTCGCGCCCAACGCGCCGGCCCCCGTCCGCAAGGGGCCCGCCGCGCGCTGGCTTTATGCCCACTCGCTGGGAATCGCGCTGCTGGTGCTGTTCGCGATCTCGTTCGTCCTGCACTGGCTGTTCAGCGCCCGGCTGGCGGCCGACGAAGCCGCCCTGCACGGCGGCACGGCGGACACGTTCGGCCAATATCTCGCCAGCCCGCAATTGTGGTTCGAATCGTTCCAGAACTGGCAGAGCGAATTCCTGTCGACCGCGGTGCTGGTCGTCCTCAGCATCTGGCTTCGGCAGAAGGATTCGCCCGAATCCAAGCAAATCACCGCATCCAACCGCAAAACGGGAACCGACTGAAGCCCCGGTCCGCTGATGCTGGCCGCCACGGCCGGCGAGGACAGCAACCCATGCGGTTGATGCTGCGCAACGAAACGCCGATACTGGCGGTAGGCGCGGCCCGGCGAGCGAAAGGGGGAAGATCGGATTGCCACACCGGCCTTTGTCCCTAACCGCGGATCTTGCCGCGCGGCCGCGAACCGCGGCGAAATTCGGCTTCGGCAGGCCGTGAACAAGCCATTCGACGAACGGCGCGCCGCCGCCGACAGCCGCCTGCGGCTTCGATGCCTCGGGCGCTTCCAGCTGGACGATTCAGGCGGCGCCGAGATTACGCCCCGGACCCGCAAGGCGCGCGCCTTGCTCGCGTTCCTGGCATTGTCGAGGCGTCCGGCATCTCGTGACCAGCTGGCGGACCTGCTGTGGAGCGGGCGTGGCGCGGAGCAGGCCAAGTCGAGCCTCAGGCAGGCAATTTTCGAGCTCCGGCACCTCGGCGACGAGCAAGCATCGCTGATCTCCCTTGGCCGCGACGAGGTG
>DASTZO010000290.1:0-2396 GCA_035764265.1 Sphingomicrobium sp. | reverse complement strand
TGGGCGGCTGGCAACATCTGGGTCCTCTTCGTGGGCCGGCCGCTCTCGAACCGGTGAGAGGGGCTCAGGTGCGCGTCGGCGCGATGGCTTCACCCGCGTATCGACAGCGCCCGTTCGCCGTTGACCGTCAGCGACGCCCGTGGACGTCCGTATGACGTGCCGCCCTGCAATTCAGCCTTCGCCGCCGGCGAGCGGCGGGCGCCCCCGGATTCACGCAATAGACTTTCGCCGCCCCAGACCGGACAGGATGACCGTAGGCGGCGCGAGATCGGCGCCGGACACCAATTTGACCCGCCAGCGCCCCGCAAACCCACGCGCGACCGCCCCGACCGGATGACCACGGGAGGCGTCGACGCCCTCAAGGCTGCGATCCGCCGGTCGCTGCCGTTGCTGATCGGCCTGATCGTGCTCGGGATCATCGCCGTCAACGTCTTCCAGCAGGCCCGCGGCGCGAGATACGAAGCGACCGCCAAGGTCCTCGTCACGAGTACCCCGCTCGCGAGCATCATCTCCGGGACCCAGCCGGGCTTCGTCGATCCGGAGCGGGTCCAGCAGACGGCGATCGGCATCGCCGAGTCGAGCGAGGTCTACCGGGTCGCGGCGGCGAGGAACCACCACCAGCACGGCTCCGCCGGCGATCTGCAGTCTGCGGTCAGCGTCTCCGCCGACACCAACAACGACCTGATCTCGTTCACCGCCTCCAGCTCCGACCCCGAGGAGGCGGTCGGGATGGCGAACGCGGTCGCGCGGGGCTACATCGGCTTCCGCAAGCGACTCGCCGGCTCCCAGATCGCGGACACGATCAAGGGCCTGAAGGAAAGCCTGGATCAGCTTCCCTCCGACGACCCGAAGCGCTCGCGCGTCGAGAACGACCTGAGCCGTCTCCAGGTCCTCCAGGACAATGCGAGTGACAGCCAGCTCGTCGAGAGCGCGACGTCCGCAGGCAAGACCAGCCCGGCGCCGCTCAAGGACTCGGTCGTCGGGCTGTCGATCGGGTTGATCATCGGCCTGCTGCTGATCGCGATCCGCGAGGCGGTCGATACGACGGCCCGCTCCGAGGGCGACGTCGAGGACCTGCTCGGGCTGCCGGTACTGGCGAGTGTGCGGACGGTCCCGCGTCATTCCCGCCTCGTCACCTACGGTCGCCACGAGGCCGAGTTCGCCGACGCCTATGCGCTGCTCGCCGCGCAGCTGGTCCATACGAAGGCGGGCGAGGAGGGTGCGGCCCTCGCGATCACCAGCGCGGTGCCCAAGGAGGGCAAGACGATCACCGCCGCCAACCTGGCGGTCGCCGTGGCCCGGCGCGGATCGAACGCGATCCTCGCCGACTTCGACTTCCGCAAGCCCGGCATCGGCGAGACGTTCGGGCTCCCCGACGACGCTCCGGGGGCGATCCAGGTCATGGCCCAGGAGGTGCCGCTCGAATCGGCGCTCTGGTCGGCATCGCTGGAGGGAACGCGTCCGGTCCTCGAGAGCGGCGGCAGCGCGCCCGCGCATCCGCCGCGGACCGGCGGGATCCGGGCGCCGCAGTCGAACGGCTCGCTGCGGGTGCTCCCCGCGGGCGGTGCGACCCGCAGCGCCCCACACCAGGAGCAGCTCCAGTACCTGCTGACGATGCTGCAGTCCGAGGCCGACCTCGTCATTCTCGACACCCCGCCCGCCCTGCTGACGGTCGAGGTCGCCGAGCTCTCGAGGCTGGTCGATGCGGTGCTGTTGATCGTCCGGCAGGGCGTGGTCACGCAGCGCAACCTGCGCGCGCTGCAGCGCCAGCTGCGAACCTGGCCATCTGAGATCCTCGGCACGGTGATGACCGATGTGCGCACGGACACCAAGTACGCCGACTACGGCAAGGCCTATTAGACAGTGAGGGCCCGGGCTGGCCCCGCGGACCTCTGGATCGCCCTCGGCGGCGGGACGGCGACCCTCTTCGCCGCATTCCTGGCCGTCGACTCCGGCGCCCAGGTCGGAGTCGGACTGGCCGCGGGCGTCGCCCTGTTCATCGCGGCAGTTGCCGCCTTCGTCGTCTACCCCCATGTCTCGATCGCGGCGACGATCCTGCTGTTCGCGCTCGTCCCGATGCTCAAGGTCCTGGTTCTTCCCGAGATCGGGCCGATCAAGGACGCCGTCGTGCTCGCCGCGGTCGCCGCGGCGATCATCGTCTTCGTCTTCGAGCGACCCCACGTCGACCGCTGGCTGCTGATCCCGGTCGTCCTCCTGCTCGGCTTCTACGTGATCAACGTCGGCAGCGGCCACGGCATCGCCTGGGCGCAGGGCGTCCGGCTGATCGGTGAGCCGCTGCTGCTCCTGCTGGTCGGCCTGATCCTGCCGGAGCCGCGGCGGAGCTTCCGGTGGGCGCTCGGAGCGCTGATCGTCACCGCCTGCCTGGTGGCCGGCTA
>DASTZO010000289.1:0-3136 GCA_035764265.1 Sphingomicrobium sp. | reverse complement strand
CGGCGATCAGCGCGGCGATCACTTCCTCCAGCCCCGGCCCCTCCAGGATCTCGGGCAGCCGGTGCAGCGTCAGATTGATGCGGTGATCGGTCACCCGCCCCTGCGGGAAATTGTAGGTGCGGATGCGCTCCGAGCGGTCGCCCGAGCCGACCATCGACTTGCGCGCTCCGGCGCGCTCGCTCGCCAGCCGCTCGCGCTCCAGCTCGAACAGCCGGGTGCGCAGCACCTTCAGTGCTTTGGCCTTGTTCTTGTGCTGCGATTTCTCGTCCTGCTGGATGACCACGAGCCCGGTCGGGAGATGGGTGATCCGGACCGCGCTGTCGGTGGTGTTGACCGATTGGCCGCCCGGGCCCGACGAGCGGTAGACGTCGATGCGCAGATCCTTGTCGTCGATGTGGATGTCGACGTCCTCGGCCTCGGGAAGCACCGCGACGGTCGCCGCGGACGTGTGGATCCGGCCGCCGCTTTCGGTCGCCGGAACGCGCTGGACGCGATGCACGCCGCTTTCGAACTTCAGCTTGGCGAACACGCCGGTGCCGCTGATCGAGGCGATCGCTTCCTTGTAGCCGCCGACGTCGGACGGGCTCGCGGAGATGAGCTCGAAGCGCCAGCCCTGCTCCTCGGCGAAGCGCTGGTACATGCGCAGCAGGTCGCCGGCGAACAAAGCCGCCTCGTCCCCGCCGGTGCCGGCGCGCACCTCGAGCATCGCCGCGCGCTCGTCGGCGGCGTCGCGCGGCAGCAGCTTCAGAGCCAGCGCGCGCTCGGCCTGCGGCAGGCGAATGCGGATGTCGGCGGCCTCGTGCTCGGCCATTTCGCGCAGCTCGGCCTCGGCCGTCGGGTCGGCGGCGAGCGCGGTCAGCACCTCGAGCTCGGCGCGCAGGCGGCGCACTTCGCGGGCCGCGAGCGCCACCGGCTCGATCGCCGCATAATCCTTCGACAGCCGCACGAGATCGTCGCGCGGCAGGTCGGGCGCGTTCATCGCCTCGGCAAGCTCATGCTTCCTCGCCTCGATCGAGGCGATCCGCTCCGGCGAGATCGAGGTCACGACTTGAGGGCCTCGGCCAATCCCCGGAGGGGCACGGAGTGCTGCTCGCCGCTGCCGAGATTCTTGAGCTGCGCCTCGCCGCGCGCGAGCTCGTCGTCGCCGATGATCAGCGCGTGCGCCGCTCCCGAATCGCTCGCCTTGCCGAGCCGCTTTTTCATGTTGCCGCGATAGCTCATGTCGGCGGCGATGCCCGCTTGGCGGAGCTCGGCGAGGATGCGCTGCGCTTCGGCTTCGGCGCGCTCGCCGATCGGCACCAGGACGACCTCCGGCGCTTCGCGCGGCGGTGCGTCGATCATCATCGCCAGCCGCTCGATCCCGGCCGCCCAGCCGACCGCGGGAGTCGGGGGGCCGCCGAGCGCCTCGATCAGCCCGTCGTAGCGGCCGCCGGCGATCAGCGTGCCCTGCGCTCCGAGTCGGTCGGTGACGAACTCGAATGCGGTGTGGCGGTAATAATCGAGGCCGCGCACCAGCCGCGGGTTGCGGGTCCAGGCGACCTTCGCGGCGTCGAGCCCGGCGGTGACCTGGGCGAAGAAATCGGCGGCTTCCGGAGTCAGATGATCGTCGATCGGCGGCGCCGTTGCAGCGATCGCGCGATCCTTCGAATCCTTGCTGTCGAGGATCCGCAACGGGTTGCGCTCCAGTCGCGCGACGCTGTCATCCGAGAGGTCCGCGCGGTGCGCTCCGAAATGCTCGACCAGCGCGGCGCGCCACGCGTCGCGGGTCTGCGGGTCGCCGAGCGTGTTGAGTTCGAGCTTCACGCCGTCGGCGATCCCGAGCTCGCGAAGCAATTGGTCGCCGAGGCACAGGATCTCGACGTCGGCGGCGGCTTCGGCGGCGCCGACGACTTCGGCGTCGAGCTGGTGGAACTGGCGGAAACGCCCCTTTTGCGGCCGCTCGTAGCGAAACGCGGGCCCGTGCGTCGCGAGCTTCAGCGGCGCGTGCTGCTGCCAGCCTTCGGAGATGTAGGCGCGGGCGATCCCGGCGGTGAACTCGGGCCGGAGCGTGATCGAATCCCCGCCGCGGTCCAGAAACGTGTACATTTCCTTGGAGACGATGTCGGTGGTCTCGCCGATCGAGCGGGCGAAGACGTCGGTCGATTCGATCACCGGGACTTCGACGCGCTGGAAGCCGAACAGGCGGCGGACGCGGTCGAACGCCGCGACGACCGCCGCGAGGCGGTCGGCGTCTTCACCCAACAGGCTTTGAGTCCCCCGGACCGGCTGAAGCGTGGCCATCGGCGGCGCTAAAGCACATTTCCGCGTAGGGCGGAAAGGCTTAGCTTGCCGGGCCGGGCGGGCGCTGGCGGCGGAAGAAGCTCGGCGGCGGCAAGAACAGCTTGCGGACCGAGATGCCGACGGTGCGCCCGAGCGGGTCGAGCAGGTCGGGCTGGTGGCTCAGTGGCACCTCGCCCGCCGCGTCGCGCACCCGGGGCTTGGAATCGAACAGGTTGCGCACTTCGAAGCGCACCTGCGTACCGCGCAGCCACGGGCGTTTGGCGACCAGGTCGAGGCGCTCGCCGAGATTGGCGAACAGCCTCAGGTCGAAGGTCGCCAGCGGCGCAAAGCGCAGGCTTCCGCCTTGCGCGCTGTCGACCCGAGTGGCGCTTCGCCAATCGGCCGACAGCCGCGCCCCGAGGCCGTTGTTCGACCAGCCAACCTGGGCCTCGACCTCGTGGCGCGGGCGGCCGCCCGACGAGCCGAACGCGTCGCCGTGCAGGTAATCGAGCTCGGGGACGCCGGGGCGGATGACGACCTCGTCGACCAGGTTGACCGTGTGGGTCAGCGAGAATTGCAGCCGCCCGCCCTGCCGGCCGCCGCCGCCGAAGAACCGGCCGCCGCCGAAGCCGCCGCCGGGGCCGCCCCCGCCGGGCTCGCCGAAGCCGCCGCGTTCGCCGCGGCCTTCGGGCGGCGGCCCTTCCCGAACGATCACCGCATCCACCGGCGGCCCATCGCGCGCGTCGGGCGCCCGGGAAGCGCCGGCGGGCCGGTCACCCATCCGCCGGCGCATTTGCTGGCGGAGCTGGTCGATGGTCGCTTGCGACGGACGGGCCGACTTGAGCGGCCTAAAGAAATCGAAGCCCCAGCGCAGGGT
>DASTZO010000288.1:0-4772 GCA_035764265.1 Sphingomicrobium sp. | reverse complement strand
GTGGCAAAGGCGCGCCCCTGCCGCAGGCCGCCCGTCGAACGGGGCCTTGCCGAGCGGGCGCGTAGCTCAGTGGTAGAGCACACCCTTCACACGGGTGGGGTCGCAGGTTCAATCCCTGCCGCGCCCACCACTAGGCCAAAGGCCTGGTTGGGCGATCGCGGCCGGGCAGGCCCGCCTCGGATGATGCAGGCCGGGGAAGGCCCCTATATGCGGCCTTCCTTCGACGCGGCGGGCGCGTAGCTCAGTGGTAGAGCACACCCTTCACACGGGTGGGGTCGTAGGTTCAATCCCTACCGCGCCCACCATGCTCGCGCGAGGGCCGACCGCGGCCTGCGGACGGTGGCGGTCCGTTGCCCTTTATTCCAGATAGGCCGGCTGGAAGCTGGCGATTCGCCGCAGCTCGGCCCAGTCGGGGAAAGCGATCTCGCGGCCGCTGCGCTCGATCAGCCCCTGGCGCTGGAGGTCGGCGAGCACCCGGTTGACGTTGACCGACGTCTGGCCGGTGATGTCGGCGATCTGCTGCTGGGTGAACGGATTGAGCATCCGGCCATGCTCGCCGCTGATCCCGCTGCGGGCCGCGGTCTCGCACAGCAAATGGGCAACCCGGGCGGTGGAATCGCGACGGCCGCAATTGACCAGCCACTCGTAGCCGATCGCCTCGTTGCGCTGGATCAGGCGCCAGAAGAAGCGCCGCAGCTCGGGGTTGGAATCGACGATGGCGTCGAAGTCGCTTGCCTGGCCGACCATCACCTCGCTCTTGACGATGCCCTGCAGCCCGTAGCCGGCGGGCCCTTCGCGCGGCAGGATCGCCTCGCCCGGGAAGCGCAGCGCGACGATCTGCCGGCGGCCGCCGCCGTCGGTCTTGTACTTGCACAGGATTCCCGAGCGCACGAAGATGAACTCGTCGCGGACGGCCCCCGGATCGCGGAACGGCCGCCGCGGGTCGACCTCGACGATCTTGTGCGGCATCTCCTCGAAGAGCGTCGCGAGACGCCGGTCGAGTCCCGCCGCGGTAAGCGTGTCGCCGAGCGACACAGCTGGCGCCGCCGCCGAGCGTCGACTCGCCTGCATGTCATTTCTCCCCCGGCGATGATGCGCCACTGGCTGGTGTGGCGCAAGGTTTCGCGGGCGATACGATGTCGAATTAGAAAAGTTTGGCAAGGTCGTCTCTTAAATCCCTGACCTGACTGGCGGAAAGGTGGATAGCCGAATTGAGATCGGGCGGCCCCGGCCAGCCCCGGTCGGCGAAGTCCAGGCCATTCCATTCGCGGCTGCCCGAATAGCGGGGAACGACATGGAAATGGACATGGCGGTCGACCATCATCAGCATCAGATAATTGATCCGCTCGAAGCGGCAGAAAGCGGCCAAGCCGGTCTCGATCGCGGCGACGGCATCGGCCTGCTCGGCGAACGCCGCCCGCGGCAGCTCGCGAAAGGCGGCGGCGTCGCTTTTGGCGGCGAGCACCAGCGAGCCGAGCGTCGCCTGCGCTGGCCGGACCAGAACCAGCCAATGCTCGAACTCGCGCACCAGGCTGGCGGGATGGCCGAACTTGCGGATCGTCGCGTTGATTGGGCCTGTGTTCATGCTGGCGGGTCCATCCGGGGCCCTTAGCTTGCCTTCACGGGGCCGCAACCTTAAGGCACGCCGGCGCCTCGGGGAACCGCTCCCGGGGCGCGCCGTGGCGATCGTAGCTCAGCTGGTTAGAGCATCGGTTTGTGGTACCGAGGGTCGCGGGTTCAAGTCCCGTCGATCGCCCCATCGGCTGCTCTTCTGAACAATGGATTTTCCGCTCCCATGACCTGTCCCTGGCGCCTCCCGGATTTCGACGCCCACGAGGTGCTGCATTTCGCCCACGATTCCGCGACCGGCCTCCAGGCGATCATCGCCATCCACTCGACGCACCTCGGCCCGTCGGCCGGCGGCTGCCGATTCTGGCACTATGCCGAGGATTCCGACGCGGTCACCGACGCGCTCCGGCTGTCGCGCGGGATGAGCTACAAGAACGCGATGGCCGGGCTTCCGCTGGGCGGCGGCAAGTCGGTGATCCTCGCCGACGAGAAGGGGACCAAGACCCCTGAGCTGCTGGCCGCGTTCGGCCGGGCGGTCGACCGGCTCGGCGGGCGCTACGTGACCGCCGAGGACGTCGGGATGAGCGTCAAGGACATGGTCGAGGTCAGCCGCCAGACCAAATATGTCGCCGGGCTCCCGGCCGCGGAAGGGGTCGGCGGCGATCCCGGGCCGCACACCGCGCTCGGCGTGTTCCTCGGCATCAAGGCCGCGGTCCGCCAGGCGCTCGGCAAGGATTCGGTGTCCGACCTGCACATCGCCCTGCAGGGCGCGGGCAGCGTCGCGACCGGGGTCGCGCTCCACGCCGCGGCCGAAGGCGCGAGGCTGTCGGTCGCCGACCTCGACCCCGACAAGGCGCAGAAGCTCGCCGCCGCCGCCGACGGCAAGGTCGTCGCTCCCGAGGAAATCCTGTCGCTCGAGGCCGACGTCGTCAGCCCCTGCGCGCTCGGAGCGATCCTCGACGAGACGACCATCCCGGCGCTGCGCGCGCCGATCGTCGCCGGGGGCGCCAACAACCAGCTCGCGACCCCCGCGGACGGAGCCCGGCTTCACCAGCGCGGGATCCTCTACGCGCCCGATTATGTGATCAACGCCGGCGGAATCATCAACGTCTGCACCGAATATCTCGGCGACGGCGACGAGACCCTCGTCCGCCAGCGGATCGAGGGCATCCCCGACCGGCTCGGGCAGATCTGGGCCGAGAGCGCCTCGTCGGGCCGCGACCCGGCCGCGGTCGCCGATGCGATGGCGCAGCGGCTGATCGGCCGGGGCTGAGCCGTCATTGCGAGCGAAGCGCGGCAATCCAGTTTTGTTCTTGCTTGGATTGCCGCGTCGCTTCGCTCCTCGCAATGACGTGCTAGTAGCGCCACGATGCACTTCCTCGCCAATCCCGCCCGCTTCCTGCGCATCGCCAAGCCCGCGACCGCCTGGCTGATGGCGGCCGGGCTGTTGCTGACGCTCGCCGGAATGGCCGCCGGCCTGACCCTGACGCCGCCCGACTACCTCCAGGGCGAGACCGTGCGGATCCTCTACGTCCACGTCCCTGCGGCGTGGCTCGGCATGGCCGGCTGGGCCGGGATCGCCGCCGCCTCGGTTAGCCAATTGGTCTGGCGCCACCCGCTCGCCGCAATCGCCGGCCGGGCGATCGCTCCGGCCGGAGCGACCTTCGCGGGAATCTGCCTCGCGACCGGCTCGATCTGGGGCCGGCCGACCTGGGGCACCTGGTGGGAATGGGACGGGCGGCTGACCTCGATGCTGGTCCTGTTCTTCCTGTACCTCGGCTACATCGCGCTCGCAGCAGCGGAGAAAGAGCGCGGCGGGGAAGGGCGGCTGGCGGCGATCTTCGGCCTCGTCGGCGCGATCAACCTGCCGGTCATCCATTATTCGGTCCTGTGGTGGCGCACGCTCCACCAGGGCCAGAGCATCGGAGCCACCGGCTCGAGCATCGACACTTCGATCCTGTGGCCGCTGCCGCTGACCATGGTCGGGCTGACCGCGGTCTTCGCCGGAGTGGCGCTGATGCGCATGCGGGCCGAGCTCGCCGAGGCCAAGGTCGAGGCGCGCCTCCGCCGGGCGGCCGCGGCATGAACCCGTGGCCGTTCGTCATCGCCGCTTATGCGGTGACCGTGATCGCCGTCGCCGGCCTGGTCTGGTGGGCGCGCGCGTCGATGCGGCGCGCCGAGGCGGCGGCCGACAAGCTGCGCCAATGAAGCCCAAGACCCAGCGGCTGGCCCTGGTGATCGCCGCGGCCGTCGCCCTGCTCGCCGCGGTGCTGCTGGCAATGTGGGGCCTCAGGGACCGCGCTGCTTATTTCTACACTCCCGCCGACATCGCCGCCGGCCGGGCAATCGAAAACAAGGCGATGCGGCTCGGCGGGATGGTCGAGACCGGTTCGGTGCAAAGGCAGGCTGACGGGGTCACCATCCGCTTCGCCGTCGTTGACGGCGAGGCGCGCACGCCGGTCACCTACCGTGGCATCGTCCCCGACCTGTTCCGCGAAGGCAGCGGGGTGGTCGCGGAAGGGCGCCTCAGCCAAGGCACCTTCGTTGCCGACACGATCCTCGCCAAGCACGACGAGCGCTACATGCCGCCGCAGCTCGGCAACCAGGCCGCGGAGCACAAGGCGGCGAAGACGCTCGAGCGATGATCGCCCAAAATGATCGCTGAAGCGGGTCTCGCCGCATTGTGGCTGGCGGCCGCGTTGGCGCTCCTCCAGCTGCTGCTGACTCTGGGCGAGCTGCGCGGCTGGTACGACGGGGCGCGCGCGATCCGCTCGGTCGCCATCGTCCAGGGCCTGCTGACCCTGGTCGCATTCGCGATGCTGGTCCTGGTCTTCGTCCGGACCGACCTGTCGGTCGCGCTGGTCGCGGCCAACAGCCACAGCGCCAAGCCGATGATCTACAAACTGGTGGGCGCGTGGGGGAACCACGAGGGCTCGATGCTGCTGTGGGTGACGGTGCTCGCGCTCGCCGGGGCGCTGCTGGCCGCGGCCTCGCGCCGCCTCGCCGAGCGCACGCTCATCGCGGCGCTCGGGGCGCAGGGCGCGCTGGCGCTCGGCTTCTACGCGTTCCTGCTGATCGCCTCGAACCCGTTCGCCCGGCTGAACCCGGCGCCGATCGAGGGCCGGGGGCTCAACCCCTTGCTCCAGGACCCCGGCCTCGCCTTCCACCCGCCGACGCTCTATCTGGGCTACGTCGGCCTGTCG
>DASTZO010000287.1:0-4700 GCA_035764265.1 Sphingomicrobium sp. | reverse complement strand
GCGGCCGACGCCGTGAGCCTTGCCGAGCGCGTTCAGCCGTTCGAGCAAAGCCGCCGGCGACAGCGGCTCACCGTTGACCGCGACCGCGTCGCCGCGCTCGAACCCGACGATCACGTCCTCGGGCTCGTCGGGCGCGGTCCGCGGGTCGTCGGTGCGCGAATAGACGTAATCCGGGACCTCGGCCCACGGGTCCTCGAGGACTTTGCCCTCGCTCGACGTGTGGAGCAAATTGGCGTCGGTCGAGAACGGGCTTTCGCCGCGCTTGTCCTTCGCCACCGGGATCTGGTGCTTCTCGGCGAAGTCGATCAGCGCGGCCCGGCTGGTGAGGTCCCATTCGCGCCACGGGGCGATCACCTTGATGTCGGGCGCCAGCGCATAATAGCCGAACTCGAAGCGCAGCTGGTCGTTGCCCTTTCCGGTCGCCCCGTGGGCGACCGCGTCGGCGCCGACCTCGCGCGCGATCTCGACCTGGCGCTTGGCGATCAGCGGCCGGGCGATCGCGGTGCCGAGCAGATAGGCGCCCTCGTAGAGCGCGTTGGCGCGCATCATCGGGAAGACGAAGTCGCGCACGAACTCCTCGCGCAGATCCTCGATGAAAATGTGCTCGGGGCGAACGCCGAGCAGCTCGGCCTTGGCGCGCGCCGGCTCGAGCTCCTCGCCCTGGCCGAGGTCGGCGGTGAAGGTGACGACCTCGCAGGCATATTGCTGCTGCAGCCATTTGAGGATGACGCTGGTGTCGAGCCCGCCGGAGAAAGCGAGGACGACGCGGTCGATCTTGCCGGCCATCGGCTTCCCTTCGCGGCTGGATTGCGGCGGACGCGCCCTTGCCACCCCCGCCCCGGCCATTCAAGCGCGATACAGCTTGCCGGGCATACCCCGGCCGCGGAGTTTCACGGAGGGAGTGAGCGACATGAGCAAATATCTTCTCGCCGGAGCCGCCGTCGCGGCGATCGCGCTGTCACCGGCCATCGCGCAATCGGTCCAGCCGGCGCCCGCGCCCGCGCCGGCGCCGCAGGCGCTGATCCACCACGCGCCGATCGCCAAGGTTCATAGCCGCGCCGAAGTCGGAGCCCACGTCCGCGCGATGTTCGAGCGGCTCGATACCAACCGCGACGGTTTTGTGACCAAGGCCGAGGCGCAGGCGGCCCGGGCCCATCGCGCCGATCGCGTGATCAAGCGCATTCGGCACGGCGCCGCCGGCTCGCCCGAGCAGCGCCTGGCGGACCGCGGCGCGATGTTCGACCGCATCGACACCAACCGCGACGGCTCGATCAGCCGCGAAGAGTTCGCCAAGGTCCGCGAGAACCGGGTCGAGCGCCGTATCGTCATGCGCGAGAAACTGAAGGAAGGCGAAGCAGCGCCCAGTGATGGCAAGGGCGGAGTAAGCCATAACGGTGCCATGGGCCTCATGCAGCACCCCGGCGGCTACGATGCCCGCAGAGGCGGACTCGGTGGCCGCATGTTCGACATGGCCGACGCCAACAAGGACGGCCGCGTCACCCTGCAGGAAGCGACCGCCGCCGCCTACCGGCATTTCGACATGGCCGATGCCAACCGCGACGGCCAGGTGACGCGCGAGGAGCGGATGCAGATGCGCCAGAAGATGCGCGCCGAGCGCCGCCCGGGCTAGGCCCCCATCGAGTGATCGCCAACGAGGCCCGGCGGGAAACCGCCGGGCTTTTTTCTACGTCTCTTGCTGGCGGTACCGCGCCTCGGCCTTGGCCATGTAATCGCGCGTGATCGGCAGCGTCTTGCGGTCGCGGATGTACTGGATCTGGTAATTGCAGCCGCCGCCGTTCTCGAACATGACGATGCCGCCGACCAGATAATATTCCCACATCCTGAAGAAGCGCTCGTCGTAGAGCTCGACCATACGCGGGCGCGCCGCGGTGAAGCGCCGCAGCCATTCGCGCAGCGTGTAGGCGTAGTGCAGCCGAAGCGTCTCGACGTCGCTGGCGACCAGCCGCGCTTTCTCGCTCGCCGCGCAGATCTGCGACAGCGACGGCAGATGATAGCCGGGGAAGATATATTTGTCGGTGAACGGGTCCGGGGAAGCCGACGCCGTTCCCATCTTGCCGATGGTGTGCAGCAGCATCACCCCGTCGGGCTTCAGCAATTCGCGGCACTTGGCGAAGAACTCGTCGTAATGGGCGAGGCCGACATGCTCGAACATGCCGACCGAGACGATTCGGTCGAACCGGTCGTCGACCAGCCGGTAATCAATCAGCTCGAAGCGGACGTGGTCGGCGACGCCGGCTTCCTCGGCGCGGCGGCGGGCGACCGCCAGCTGGTGCTCGGACAGGGTGATGCCGAGCACCTCGACCCCGGCGACCCGGTGGAGGTAGAGCGCCATCCCGCCCCAGCCGCAGCCGATGTCGAGCACCCGGTGCCCGGCCTTCAGTCCGAGCTTGGCGGCGATGTGCGCCTTCTTGTCGGCCTGCGCCTGTTCGAGGCTGTTGCCGGGGCTGGTGTAATAAGCGCAGCTGTATTGAAGGTCGGGGTCGAGGAAGGTTTCGTAGAGCTCGTCGCTGAGGTCGTAATGGTGGGCGACGTTGCGCCGCGCCCGGCGCGGGTCGTTGCGGCGGAAGAAGGCCCTGGCGGCGGCGATCCTGCCCTTGGGCAGGATCTTGCCCTTGCCGCCCTCCTCCCACCGGTTGGACGCGGTGATCATCTCGAGCAGGTCGAGCATGCTGCCGCCCTCGATCAGCAGGCGGCCGTCCATATAGGCTTCGCCGAGGCCCAGCCGCGGGTTGCGGACGAGCTCGAACGGCACCTTGCGGTCTCTGAAGCGGATGGTCAGCGACTTGCCGCCGCCGGGCCCGTAGGTGGCGCGCTTGCCGTCGGCGGTGACGACTGTGATTTGGCCGCGCTTGAGCAGCCGCTCGATCAACCTGCCGGCCAATGCCATTCCCCGGGGCCTCCCTTATGCGCGGCGCTTGCGCTCCGAAGCGGTCTTCAACTGCCCGCAGGCGGCGTCGATGTCGCGGCCGCGCGGGGTCCGCACCGGGGCCGAGATGCCGGCCTCGAAGACGATGCTCGAAAAGGCCTTGATCCGTTCGGGCGACGAGCATTCGTAGGGCGCGCCCGGCCACGGGTTGAACGGGATCAGATTGACCTTCGCCGGCAGCTTGTACCTGCGGATCAGCCGAACCAGCTCGAGCGCGTCCGCGTCGCTGTCGTTCTTGTCCTTCAGCATCACATATTCGAACGTGATCCGGCGCGCGTTGTTGGCGCCCGGATAAGCCGCGCAGGCCTCGAGCAATTGCTCGATCCCGTACTTGCGGTTCAAGGGCACGATCTCGTCGCGGATTTCCTTGCGGACCGAGTGCAGCGACACCGCGAGGTTGACCCCGATCTCCTCGCCGGCGCGCGCCATCATCGGCACCACGCCGCTGGTCGACAGAGTGATCCGGCGCTTGGAGAGGCCGAGGCCGTCGCCGTCCATGACGATCTTCAATGCGTCGCGGACATTGTCGAAATTGTACAGCGGCTCGCCCATGCCCATCATGACGATGTTGGTCAGCATCCGGCCTTCCGGCTGGGTCGGCCATTCGCCCAACGCGTCGCGGGCGAGCATCACCTGGCCGACGATCTCCGACGGCTCGAGGTTGCGCACCAGCCGCATCGTCCCGGTGTGGCAGAAGGTGCAGTTGAGCGTGCAGCCGACCTGGCTCGACACGCACAAGGTGCCGCGGTCGGATTCGGGGATGAACACCATCTCGAAATCGTTGCCGTCGTGGGTCCGGAGCAGCCATTTGCGGGTGCCGTCGGACGACACCTGCGCCTCGACCACCTGCGGCCGCGAAATGACGAAGCGCTCGGCGAGCCACGGCGCCTGCGCCTTGGCGATGTCGCTCATCGCCGCAAAGTCGCTGACCCCGCGGTTGTAGATCCAGTGCCACAATTGCTTGGAGCGGAGCTTCGCCTGGCGCGCATCGAGGCCCTCGGCCTCAAGTGCGGCGCGGATCGCCTCCTTCGACAGGCCGATGAGCTCGGTGCGGCCGTCGGCGCGCGGGTTCGGCCCGCGCCGCACGGTCACGGGATCGATCACGCCGGGGATCGGCATCAGGGCGGTGGCGGCGCTCATTGCAGGCGGCCCATCTAGGGGCGCCGGCTAGATTTTGCCAGCGCAGGCGGCCGCGGCGGCGTCGATCGCGGTCGGCGCTCCGGCAAGCAGGTAGCGGTCGGCGAAGCGGCGCCCGGCGCCGTCGCGCGCTTCGACCCGCATCGATGTCGCCGCCCGCGCCGCGGCGATGATCGCCCAATCCTGCGCCGGGCCGCGGCTCCACGCGCGGTCGCCGCGCGCTACCAGCAGGAACGGGCGCTCGCCGACGATCAGCATGACGCTCGAGCCGGGGCGCGGGGCCCGGCTCAGGCGCGCGTGGAACTCGCCGATCCGGTTGCCGGCGGGATGGAAGGCGAAGCCGGCGCGCGATTCGGGCTGGCGCCGAGACGCCGGAAGCAGCGGCCGGGCGACCGCCTCGCACTGGGCGCCGAACCGGAGCGCCGCCCACTGGCCTTGCGCGAACAGGGTTTGCGCCCGGGCGGCGGCTGCCGGCGGCGACGCCGGCAAGGCCGTCGCGGCGATGATCAAAAGTGCCGTCCGGCTGTCCATCGGCGAACGATAGCGCGCCGGCGGCCCAGGGCGCCAGCGAGCTAAATCGCTCCAATCTGGAAATTATTTGCTCCATTAACTTGTT
>DASTZO010000286.1:0-3783 GCA_035764265.1 Sphingomicrobium sp. | reverse complement strand
ATGTGGATCGCCGCGGGCCAGCCGGGCAAGGCCGCGCTGGCGCTCGACCGGGCGCTGGCCGGCACCGCGCTTCAGGCCGAGCAGCGCGGCGAGGCGCTGCTCGACCGCGCCCGCGCCGCCGAGGCGCAGGGCGACCTCAAGACCGCGCGCGCGAAAGTGACCGAGGCCGCCGCGACCATCTCCGCCGACCCCTTCTACTGGTATTTCTCGGCCGCTCTGGCGATCCGCGAGGAGGACAAGGCCACCGCCCAATATGCGATCGGCCGGGCGCTCGGCCTCGCCCCGACCGACCCGACGATCCTGTTCGAGGCCGGCCATGTCGCCCATTTCGCCGGGGACCCGGCCAAGGCGCGCTCCTACTGGAGCCAGGCCAACCATTTCGACCCCGCGGGGCCGATCGGCAAGGCGGCGCGCGAGGCGCTCAGGCTATTGTCCGCTCCCGGCAGGGACACGGCACCCGTGACGCAAAGGGCGGCGCCGGCTAAAAGCAACTGATGCCCGCGCCGCTCGAGATCGTCGCCGTCCCGGCCTTCACCGACAATTACATCTGGCTGGTCCACGACCCAGCGAGCGGCGAGACGGCGGTGGTCGATCCGGGCGACGCGGCGCCGGCGCTGGCCGAGGTGGAGCGCCGCGGCTGGACGGTCGGCCAGGTGTGGAACACGCATCATCACTGGGACCACAGCGGCGGCAATCTGGCGATGAAGCAGGCGACCGGCTGCACGGTCGCCGGCCCCGCCGCCGAGGCGATCCCCGGCCGCGACGTCGCTTTGTCCGAAGGCAGCGAGCTCGGCCTCGGCAGCCATCGGGGCCGGGTGATCGAAATCCCCGGCCACACGCTCGGCCACGTCGCGCTGATCTTCGACGAGGCGAAGGTCGCGTTCGTCGGCGATACCCTGTTCGCGATGGGCTGCGGGCGGCTGTTCGAGGGCACCGCGGAGCAGATGCACCGCTCGCTGCAGCGGCTGGCGGCGCTGGCGCCGGACACCGCGCTCTACTGCGGGCACGAATATACGCTCGCCAACGCGCGCTTCGCGATCCACGCCGAGCCCGGCAACCCGGACATCGCGGCGCGGCTGGAGCGGGTGCAGGCGGTGCGCGCCGCCGGCGAAATCACGCTTCCGACCAGCGTCGCCGAGGAACGGGCGACCAACCCCTTCGTTCGAGCTGCGGGCGTGGGGGAATTCGCGCGCCTGCGGGCGGAGAAAGACAGCTTCCGTTCATGAGCGCAGGCGACAATGCGTCTTTAAGACGCATTGAAAAGGAGGTCGTCATGCGTGGCATTGCTCTCCTTATGATCGGCGCGACGCTCGCGTCCTGCGCCGCCGCGCCCCCGGCCGGCCGAAGCGCCGACGCGGAGCGCCATTTCCAGAAGCTGATCGCCGGCAAGGTCGCCGGCCAGCCGGTCAGCTGCCTGCCGACTTACCGAAGCAACGACATGGTGGTGATCGACGACCAGACGGTGGCCTTCCGCGACGGCAGCCGCCGGGTGTGGGTGACCGACCTCGGCCAGGGCTGCGCGAACCTCGGCTCGGGCTTTTATGCTTTGGTCACCAGGCGCCACGGCGGCACCGGCCTGTGCCGGGGCGACATCGCCCACGTCGCCGACCTGACCAGCGGCTTCACCGTCGGCAGCTGCGTGATGGGCGACTTCACGCCATACGTGAGGCCGCGGGGCTGAGGCAGCCGCCGCCTTCCGCAAAGGTCCGCTTCCAGCCCATCGCGGAGATTACGGTCGTTTCGGGCTTCACAGGTGGCAACGCTGGTGGCTGCGGCTCAACGAACTGCGGGCGAAAGAGGGTCGCTCAGCAGCCGGCTCCGTAGACGCAGACGCTCCTCTGAATCTGTTCGATCGCCTCGCGCTCGAGGCGCCGGTGCTCGGCCCAGGCGGATGCGGGCTGGCAGATCTTCTTGGATCTGAATCGGGTGCCCGGCACCTCCTGGAAGCGACATTCGATCCGGTTTGCGTCCTTGCTGGCTTGGGCCTCGCGCTGGGCCCACTCGCTCTTCGTCAGGCACATCCGGAACGCCTTTGAACCGGCCTCCGCCGTAACGACGTATTTGCAGACGACCGGTGGCTTGGCGTCCGCCGCGGCTGACGATGCCTGCGGCGCGGCGACTGCCGGCGATCCCAGGGCAATGGCCACCAAAGCGATGATCCTGACCATCTTCTGCTCCGTACTCATTCGGTGGCTCCTCACTGAGGATCAGGCCCAGAAAGGGAACCGCCAGACCTGTTCCACATACCCGGCCAAATGTCCGCTTTCCACCCACGGCGGCCGTCCGCCATCCGTCGCGGCGTGAATTTTGACGCGGCAAGAGCCGCTGCTCATGCTATTGCTGGCGCGAAGCATGGAGGCGCTCATGACCGGCATTCTCGACAAGTTCCACGTCGAACATGGGATCCACGGGGCGAGGGTGATGGCGCGCTCGCTTCAGCTCACCGGCGACCTCACCGCGGACCGCGAGGTCGACACCGCCATCCGGATGCTCAAGGACGATCTCGACGCCTGCGCGAAAGAGATGAAGCGTCTGATCGACGTCAATTCGCGCGGCTCCATGTTCGCGGGCTGGCCGACGGGCGTCTGAAGGCCGGCAACGGTCCTACTTCCGGTACAGCGCGTCGAGCCGCTCGGCGTACACGGCCTTGAGCACGTGGCGGCGGATCTTCATCGACGGGGTCAATTGCTCGTTGTCGATCGTGAACGGCCCGTCGGCGGTGATGAAGCGGCGCACCTTCTCGACGATCGACAGGTCGGCGTTGACCCGATCGACCGCCGCCTTGAGGCGCTGCTCGACGTCGGGCTGGCCGGCGTATTCGGGATCGGGCACCAGCAGCGCGACGAGGTACGGGCGGCGGTCGCCGTAGACCATCGCCTGGGCGATCTCGGGCTGCAGGGTCAGCATCCCCTCGACCCGCTGCGGCGAGACGTTGTCGCCCTTGTCGTTGACGATCAAATCCTTCTTGCGGTCGGTGATGACGATCCGGCCCTTGTCGTCGAGATAGCCCACGTCGCCGGTGGCGAGCCAACCGTTGTGGAGCACCCGAGCGGTTTCCTCGGGGCTCTGCCAATAGCCGTGCATCACATTCTCGCCGCGGACCAGGATCTCGCCGTCCTCGGCGATCTTCACCTCGGTGTCCTTGAGCGGCGGCCCGACCGTGTCCATGCGGATCCCGGCGCTCGGCCGGTTGCAGCTAATCACCGGGCCGGCCTCGGTCTGGCCGTAGCCCTGCAGCAGGGTCAGCCCGAGCGAATGGAAGAACAGACCGACCTCGGGGTTGAGCGGGGCGCCGCCCGAGACCATCGCCTTCACGCGCCCGCCGAAGCGCCCGGCGACCTTGCGGCGAAGAGTCAGCGACAGCAGGCCGTCCATCGGCAGGTCCCACGGCTTGAACCGGCCTTCGTAGCGGCTCGAGCCGATCGCCAGGGCGCGGTTGAGCAGATATTCGGACAGGCTGCCCTTCGAGATGGTCTTGAGGATCCGCGCGCGCAGCATCTCGAACAGCCGCGGGACGACGACCATGATCGTCGGCCGCACCTCCTCGATGTTGGCGGCGAGCTTCTCGAGGCTTTCGGCGTAATAGATTTGCGCCCCGAGCCCGACCGGGAAATGCTGGCCGCCGGTGTGCTCGTAGGCGTGGCTGGCGGGCAGGAACGACAGGAACACTTCGTCGTCCCAGCCGAAATCCTCGGCGATGACGTCGACGCAGCCGGCGATGTTGTGGAGGATCGCGCCGTGGTGCTGGCGGACCCCGCGCGGGGCGCCGCCGGTGCCGCTGGT
>DASTZO010000285.1:0-3299 GCA_035764265.1 Sphingomicrobium sp. | reverse complement strand
CGCGATCATCACCCAGAAGACGACCGGGATCAGGCCGGGCCCGGACTCGGCCCGCTGCGCCTCGCGGCGCTCGGCCGCGCCCGCCTGGCGCTGCGCTTCCTGCGGCGACAGGCTCATCATCTTGACGATCTGGTCGGCGCCGGCGGTGATCCCGCCGCCCATGTCGCCGGCCTTGAAGCGCGGCAGGATCGATTCGCGGATGATGACGCTCGACACCGCGTCGGTCAGGAACACGCGGGCCCCGTAGCCGGTCTCGATCCGCACCTTCTTCTCGTTGGGCGCGACCAGCAGCAGCACCCCGTCGTCGCGCTTCTCGTCGCCGATCTTCCAGTGCCGGCCGAGCCGGTAGCCATAGTCCTCGATGGTCCGTCCCTCGAGGCTGTTGACGGTGGCGACGACGAACTGGCGCCCGGTCTGGGCCTCGAGCGCCGCCGACTTGCTCGACAGGTCGAGTTCCTGCTCGGGCCGGAGCAGGTCCGCCTGGTCGACGACGCGGCCGGTCAGCTGCGGGAACGTCTGCGCCGCAGCCGGTGCGGCCAGCGCGATCAGCGCCAGCCACAAGACGGCGAAAAGTCGCGTCACCCTAGCTGGCGTTGAAATCGACCGTCGGCGCGGTTTGCGCTCCGGTCGCCGCCTCGAACGGCACCTTGGGCTTGGCGCCGTAGAAGATCTTGGCGCCGATCGCATCGGGGAAGGTTCGGATGGTCGTGTTGTACTGCCGGACCGCCTCATTGTAGTCGCGGCGCGAAACGAGGATCGAATTCTCGGTGCCCTCGAGCTGGCTCTGCAGGGTCAGGAAGTTCTGGTTCGACTTGAGGTCCGGATAGGCCTCGAACGTCGCCAGCAGCCGCCCCAGCGAGCCGCCCAGCTGGGTCTGCGCATCGTTGAACGCGCGCACCTTGGCGGGGTCGTCGAGGTCCTCGGCGCGAAGCTGGATGCTCGACGCCCGGGCGCGGGCGTTGGTCACCTCGGTCAGCACGTCGCGCTCCTGGTCGGCGTAGCGCTCGACCGTCCGGACGAGGTTGGGGATGAGGTCGGCGCGCCGCTGATACTCGCTCTGGACATCGCCCCAGGCGGCGTTGACCTGCTCCTCGGCCGTCGGGACGGTGTTGAGCCCGCAGCCGGCGAGGCTGAACGCGGCGAGCGGTGCAAGCAACCCAAAACGGCGGAGTGCGGTCATCTCGAAATCCCCTGATCACATGATGTGACGGCGATAAGTAGAGGGGCGCGAGCCCGCTTTCAATCAGCGCTGCGCCGGCTAGGATGGACCGGCAGGCGTGAGGGGAAAGATAATGCTCATGGAATTTCGCGATTTTGTGGCCCGCGGCAACGTCCTCGACCTTGCCGTCGCGGTGATCATCGGCGCCGCGTTCGCGACCATCACCGCGAGCCTCACCGACGACATCATCATGCCGGTCGTCGGAGCGATCTTCGGCGGGCTCGATTTCGCCAATTATTTCACCATCCTCGGCCCGGTGCCCGACAATTACGCGGGCAGCCTTGCAAGCTACGCGGACCTCAAGAAGGCCGGCGTCGCGGTGCTCGGCTGGGGCCGGTTCGTCACCGTGCTGATCAACTTCGTCATTCTCGCCTTCGTCATCTTCCTGCTGGTGCGCTGGGCCAACCGGCTGACCCCCCGCGGCGCCGACGCCCCGGCCGGGCCGAGCGAAGTCGAGCTGCTCGCGGAAATCCGCGACGAGCTCAGGAAGCGGTAGGTATCACTTCGGCCGGCCGGTGTAGCCCGCGGCCTTCCGAAGCGCATCGCCGTCCATCACATAGCCGTCGCTGACCACGGTGACGACCCGGCGCAGGGCTTCCAGGTCCTTCGCCACGTCGCCGTCGACCAGCACCATGTCGGCCTCCTTGCCGACGGCGATCGAGCCGGTGCGCTTGTCGGCGCCGACGACTCGCGCCGGGACGATGGTCGCGCTCTGGAGCGCCTCGGCCGCGGTGAAGCCCGACTGCCGGTAGAGCTCGAGCTCCCGGACCAGCTCGATCCCCGAGCCGTCGGTGCCGGCGACGATGGGGATTCGGGCCTCGTGGAGCACGCGCACCAGCTCGACCATCTTGGCGAAGCTCTTGCGGTAGTCGTCGCGCGTGTAGCCCTTGACCAGCGGGTGCCCGCCGGACTTGAAGCTCCGGTCGAGCACCGGCGAGATGATCCCTTCGTAGGGGACATAGGCCGGCGCGGTCTTGCCGCCGTCCATGGTCAGCGCCTGCTCGAAGATCACCAGGGTCGGGTCGACGATCGTCCCGCGCTGCTTCAGCTCGGCGAAAAAGGCGCGCATCTCCGGCGAGCTCCAGTCGACGTCCTTGGTGAAGCGCGCCGGCCCCTCGATCCGCTCGGCGGTGTTGGCCTTGTCGACGACCTCCTTCGGCATCGCCTGCATGACGACGAAATTGAGGTGGGTGAGCTCGTCATAGCCGGCGCGGACCGCCTCCAGCGGCCGCATCGTCGCCGGGACGTGGCCGTGGACGTGGAGGCCGAGGCGCTTCGCCTCGGCCGCGCCCGGAGCGATCCACGCCGGGTTCATCGAGGTGTAGAATTTCACGCCCCACAGCCCGCCGTCCTTGATCTTGCGCACCGCGGCGATGGTTTCCGCCTCACTGGTCACGGTCAGCGCGCCCTGCGCCGCGAGCGGGTCCTTGCGGTCGATGATCATCGACACGAACGGCTCGCCGACCAGCAGGTCGCCCGAGGCGCGCCGCCGGGTCACGGACTGGGCGCGGTCGATCATCGTGCCCGGGCTTCGGAAGCTGGTCATCCCGTTCGCCATGTTGGCGAGCACGTCCCAGTCGTCGCCGATGTGCATGTGGCTGTCCCAGATGCCCGGGACGAGCGTCTTCCCGCGCCCGTCGATCACCCGGACGTTGGGCGGCGGAGTCATCGACCCGGCGGCAACGATCGCCTTGATCTTGCCGTCGGCCGCGAGGACCGCCCGGTTGTCGACGAATACGCCCCGGTCGGCGTCGAACAGCCGCACATTGTCGAACAGCACCGGCGCCCTCGCCTCGGCGGTGAGGAAGCGCCGCGCGATCGATTTCACCTCGGCGGCGGTCGCGTCCTCCTGGCGGTCGCGCATCGCCTTGGCGTTGGCCTCGAAGCCCGCGGGCATGAGCGAGATCCAGCCGACGTCGGCGAAATATTTGTTCTGCTCGTCGAGCCATACCGGCACCGGCGACGACAGGATCCCGCGCAGGAAGGCGAGCTTCACCTGCTTGGCCCCGGACGGCCCCTGGATGGTCAGGCCGGGCCCGATGGTCAGCGATGCCCGCCCGCTCGGAAGCAGCTCGATGCC
>DASTZO010000284.1:0-2972 GCA_035764265.1 Sphingomicrobium sp. | reverse complement strand
GCGGCGGCGATGCTCGGCCTCGTCCATGGCAGCGCCCTAGGGTCGCGCCGCAGCAGCGGCAAGCTTGCCCGCAAACGCGCCTCACCCTAGATGACGCCCTCTTCCAGTGCATGCGGAGCGGTGGCCGAGTGGTCGAAGGCGCTCGCCTGGAAAGTGAGTATACGGCAAAACCGTATCGAGGGTTCGAATCCCTCCCGCTCCGCCATCTGCCGTTCAGGTGCATTCGCGCTAAGGGGCCTTTGCATGATCGACCGCAGGACCTTGCTCGCAGGCGGCGGCGCGGCGGTGGCGGCGGCGCTGCTGCTCGGGCGCTCGACCGATGCGGCGGCGGCGCGGTTCGCTGTCACCAGGACTCCCGCCGAGTGGCGCCGGCAGCTGGACCCGCAGCGCTATCGAATCCTGCGCGAGGCGGGGACCGAGCGGCCCTTCTCGAGCCCCCTCGACAAGGAGCGGCGCCGAGGCCTCTATCGCTGTGCGGGATGCGCCAATCCGCTGTTCGCCTCGAGCACCAAGTTCGACAGCGGCACCGGCTGGCCGAGCTTCTTCCGGCCCCTGCAAAAAGCCATCGTCACCCGCGAGGACAAGAGCCTGTTGATGACCCGCACCGAGGTGCTGTGCGCTCGCTGCGGGGGCCATCTCGGCCATGTCTTCCGTGACGGGCCGCGGCCGACCGGCCTGCGCTATTGCATCAACGGGCTCGCGCTCCGGTTCCAGCCGGCGTGAGCCCGCCGAGCCCGCCGTGCTGATCGTCCTGCTCGCTTATCTCGGCGGCGTCCTGACCATCGTCAGCCCGTGCATCCTGCCGGTTCTGCCGTTCGTGTTCGCGCGCGCCGAACGCGGCTTCGCGCGCGGCGCTTTGCCGCTGCTCGCCGGGATGGCGCTGACCTTCGCCGCGGTCGCGACCCTGGCCGCGGTCGGCGGCGGCTGGGCGGTCCGCGCCAACGAGGCCGGCCGCTGGGCGGCGCTGGCGCTGCTGGCCCTGTTCGGACTGGCGCTGGTCGTGCCGTCGCTGTCGGAGCGGATGATGCGGCCGCTGGTGGCGCTGGGCTCGCGCCTTTCGGAACGGGCGTCGGCGCGCGCCGCGAGCCGGCCGGGCGGCGACGGCATCGGTTCGTCGCTGCTGCTCGGCGCCGCGACCGGCCTGCTTTGGGCGCCGTGCGCGGGGCCGATCCTCGGCATCATCTTCACCGCCGCCGCGATCGAGGGCGCGACCCTCAACACGACGCTGCTGCTGCTCGCCTACGCCCTCGGGGCGGCGACGTCGCTGGCGCTGGCGCTGCTGGTCGGCGGCAGGCTGTTCGCCCGGATGAAGCGGTCGCTCGGCGCCGGCGAGCGCATCCGGCAGGTGCTCGGCGTGCTGGTGCTGGTCGGAGTGTCGGCGATCGCCCTCGGGCTCGACACCCGCGTGCTGGCGAAGCTGTCCGCGACCCAGACCGCGAGCCTCGAATCCAGCCTGGCGCGCAAGCTCGGAGTCGGCGGGATCGCCGCCGACAGCAAGGTCGCGACCGGCGCCGGCGGGCAGCTGATCCTGCAGGTCGAAGGCCGGCTGCCGCCGCTCGACGGGCTCGGCCCGTGGCTCAACAGCCCGCCGCTCAGCCGCGAGCAGCTCAAGGGCAAGGTCGTGCTGATCGATTTCTGGACCTACAGCTGCATCAATTGCCTGCGCTCGATCCCCTACGTGCGCGCGTGGCACGAGCGCTACGCCAGGGACGGGCTGGTGGTGATCGGGGTCCACGCGCCCGAGTTCGCGTTCGAGCGTGAGCCGGCCAATGTCCGCAAGGCGGTCCAGGACCTCGGCATCCGCTACCCGGTCGCGCTCGACAACAAGTACCGGCTGTGGACCGCGCTCAAGAACAATTACTGGCCCGCGCATTATTTCATCGACGCCCGGGGGCGGGTGCGCTTCCATCATTTCGGCGAGGGCAAGTACGAGCAGTCCGAGCGGGTCATCCGCCAGTTGCTCGCCGAGGCCGGACGAGCGCCGAAAGGCGGCCCGATGGCGCGGGCGGTCAAGCTCGACGACGCCGAAGCCCAGGCGGCGTTCGCGGCGCTGAAGTCGCCGGAGACCTATGTCGGTTACAAGCGGGCGGAGCGGTTCGTGTCGCCGGGCGGACTGGTCCGCGACCGCGCGGCGCGCTACCGGCCGGCGCCGCTCAGGCTCAACGACTGGTCGCTCGACGGCGAGTGGACGGTCGGCAGGCAGAGCGCCCGCGCGGGCGCCGCCGGAGCGAAGATCCACTATCGCTTCCACGCGCGCGACCTGCACCTGGTGCTCGGCTCGCCCGGCGGCCGGCCGGTGCGGTTCCGGGTGGCCCTGGACGGCCAGGCCCCGGGAGCGGATTCCGGTGGCGACGCCGCGGCGGATGGCAGTGGGCGGGTCGAAGGGGAGCGGCTGTACCAGCTGATCCGGCAGAAGGGGCCGGTGCGCGAGCGCGGCTTCACGATCGAGTTCCTTGACCCCGGGGTCGAGGCGTTCGCCTTCACCTTCGGCTAGGCGCGGCTAACCGCCGCGCCACAGTCAGGCGACGATGCGCAGCTTGCCCTTGCGATTGGGCGCGTAGCAGACCACGCCGAGCTCCTGCTGGAGCCGGGCGAGGTCGCGCTCCTTGGATTCCTTGCACGCTTCGGCGTAGCGCTTTTCGCAGTCGGCCTCCTCGGCCGTCTGGTCGCGGAAGAAAGAGATCGACAGCTTGCGGCCGAACACGTCGTCCCCGCGGAGCCGCAACTCGGCTTCGGAGTCCGGCGGAAGGGAGGCGCGCACTTCGCTAAGCCTGGCGATCAAATCATCGAGCGAGCTATGGTCCTCGATCTCGATGAACTCTTTGACTCGTCTACCCATTCCAGACCCTCCCCGGCCCCGGGGCTGCTAGATACTGCTCGCTCGAATCCGAGCGCAACGACTAATCCAGGTTTATCCCCAGGGAAGTTGCCGGCCTGTGAATCGTTTTGAAATCCGAGGTGCAGAAATGAGC
>DASTZO010000283.1:0-4866 GCA_035764265.1 Sphingomicrobium sp. | reverse complement strand
CCGGCAAGCGCCTCGGCGCTTTCGGCAAGCTTGGGGTCGATGCTCGCGGGCACCGCGTCGGGCCCGCGCTGGTCGATCAGCTGGTCGGCGAGCAGCAGCGAGGCGAACAGCAATTGGCGCGCTTCGGACATCGTGCCCAGCCCGGCCAGCGCCTCGCGGCTCTTGGCGTCGACCAGCGCCGCGGCGGCGCGCAGACTGTCCTCCTCGCCCGCCCGGCACGCGACCCGGTACGGGCGGCCGGCGATGGTCAGGTCGACTTCGGCCATGTCACTCCCCCGTCGAGCGAATCAGCTGGTCGAGCTCGGCGACCGCCTCGCGCACCTTGGAACGGAGCTCCTGCTCGCGCCCCTGGACCTGGTGGCTGCGGGCGGCAAGCGCCCGCTCGATCCGGCCGAGCGCTCGGTCGGCGCGCTCCAAAGCTTGCGAAAGGGAGCCGTCGTCCATTGCATTTCTCGCTACGCAAGATGGACGGTCCGGGCAAGCATTGACGCCTAACGGCTCACCGCCCAAAGGGCGCGCATCGGCCCGCCCGAACCGGCGCGCGGCTGATCCCGTCGCCAAATGCCTTCAGGGAGCCTTGAGGATTGCAGCCGACCCAACGCCGACTTGCCAACGCCATTCGCGCCTTGGCGATGGATGCGGTCGAGGCCGCCAACAGCGGCCACCCGGGAATGCCGATGGGGATGGCGGACGCGGCCACCGCCCTGTTCACCCGGCACCTCAAGTACGACCCCGCCGACCCGCACTGGCCCGACCGCGACCGCTTCGTCCTGTCGGCCGGCCACGGCTCGATGCTGATCTACGCTCTGCTCTACCTGACCGGCTACGCCCGGCCGACGCTCGACGACATCAAGCGCTTCCGCCAGCTGCACAGCCCGTGCGCCGGCCACCCGGAGAATTTCGAGCTGGCCGGGGTCGAGGCGACCACCGGGCCTTTGGGGCAGGGGCTGGCGATGGCGGTCGGGATGGCGATCGCCGAGCGGCACCTGAACGCGGTCTACGGCGACGAGCTGGTCGACCACCGAACCTTCGTCCTCGCCAGCGACGGCGATTTGATGGAGGGCGTCAACCATGAGGCGGTCGGCCTCGCCGGGCATCTGAAGCTCGGCCGGCTGATCGTGCTGTGGGACGACAATAGGATCACCATCGACGGCTCGACCGACCTGTCGCGCAACGAGGACGTTGTCGCGCGCTACGCGGCCGGCGGCTGGCACACCGCCGAGTGCGACGGGCTCGACGCCGGCAAGGTCGAGCGCGCACTGGACGAGGCGATCGCCGACGAGCGGCCGAGCCTGATCCGCTGCCGGACGATCATCGGCTACGGGGCGCCCAACAAGCAGGGCACCGCCGCCACCCACGGCGCCGCGCTCGGCAGGCAGGAAGTCGAGGCGGCGCGCAAGGAATTGGGGCTCGAGACCAAGGAGTTCACCGTCCCCGACGACGTCCTCGCCGCCTGGCGCGAGGTCGGCCGGCGCGGCGCGGCGCGACGGGCCGAGTGGAACCGCCGGCTCGAGGCGAGCAAGAAGAAGGACGAGTTCTCCGCGCGCATCGCGGGCAAGCTCGACGACCAATGGCTCAAGGCCCATCTCAACGCTCTGCTTGCCGATCCGCCGACGCTCGCCACGCGCAAGGCCTCGGAAATGGCCCTTGAGGCGATCAACGCCGCGGTCCCCGCCACCATCGGCGGCTCGGCCGACCTGACCGGCTCGAACAACACCAAGACCAAAACCCAGGAGCCGCTGACCGCCGACAATTACGCCGGGCGCTACATCTATTACGGGATCCGCGAGTTCGGCATGGCCGCGGCGATGAACGGCATGGCGTTGCACGGCGGCATTGTCCCCTACGGCGGCACTTTCCTCATTTTCTCCGATTATTGCCGCCCGGCGATCCGCCTGTCGGCGCTGCAGAAGGCGAAGGTCATCTATGTGATGACCCACGATTCGATCGGCCTTGGCGAGGACGGCCCGACCCATCAGCCGATCGAGCATCTGCAAAGCCTTCGGGCGATGCCGCAGCTCGAGGTGTTCCGGCCGGCCGACGCGGTCGAGACCGCCGAATGCTGGGCCGCGGCGCTGGCCGGCGGCGGGCCAAGCGTGCTGGCGCTGACCCGCCAGAATCTGAGCCCGGTGCGCACCAAGGCGGCGCGCGAGAATTTGTGCGCGCGCGGCGCCTACCGGCTGAAGAAAGCGGGCGGGCCGCGCAAGGTGATCCTGATCGCCACCGGCTCGGAGGTCGAGATCGCGCTCGGGGTCGCCGAGCGGCTCGAAGCGCAGGGCATCGGCGCCGACGTCGTGTCGATGCCGAGCACCGAGCGGTTCGACGCCCAGGACGCCGCCTACCGCGAGGACATCTTGCCCGACGTCTCCAACCGCGAAATCCTGCGCGTGTCGATCGAGGCCGGCGCGACCTTCGGCTGGGAGCGCTACACCGGCCTGCACGGCCTCCGGATCGGCATCGACCGCTTCGGCGGTTCGGCGCCGGCCGCCGACCTCTACGACCATTTCGGCTTGACCCCCGACGCGATCGCTCCGCGGGTGGTCGAGCTGCTGCAGAAAAGGGACATGCTATGACGAGAGTGGCAATCAACGGCTTCGGGCGCATCGGCCGGCTGGTCGCCCGGGCGATCCTCGAGCGGCCGGACTGCAGGCTCGAGCTGGTCGCGATCAACGACCTCGCCGACGCCAAGTCGAACGCCTGGCTGTTCGCCCGCGACAGCGTCCACGGCCGCTTCCCCGGCGAGGTCGCGGCCGACGGCAACGACCTCGTCATCGACGGCACGCGCATCAGGGTCACCGCCGAGCGCGATCCGGCCAAGCTCCCGCACCGCGACAATGGCGTGGAGCTGGCGTTGGAATGCACCGGCTTCTTCACCGACCGCGAAGGCGGGCAGAAGCACCTCGACGCCGGAGCCAAGCGGGTGCTGATCTCGGCTCCCGCCAAGGGCGCCGACCTGACGGTCGTCTACGGAGTCAATCACGACAAGCTCACCGCCGAGCACACGATCGTCTCCAACGCGTCGTGCACGACCAACTGCCTGGCGCCGGTCGCCAAGGTGATGAACGACGTTTTCGGCATCGAGCGTGGGCTGATGACCACCATCCACAGCTACACCAACGACCAGAAGATCCTCGACCAGATCCACGGCGATTTGCGCCGCGCCCGCGCCGCGGCGATGTCGATGATCCCGACCACCACCGGCGCCGCCCGGGCGGTCGGCGAGGTTCTTCCGGAGCTCAAGGGCAAGCTCGACGGCTCGGCCGTGCGGGTGCCGACGCCCAACGTCAGCCTGATCGACCTGACCTTCGTGCCCGGGCGCGAGACCTCGAAGGAAGAGGTCAACGCGGCTTTGAAGGCCGCGGCCGACAGCGGGCCCCTGAAGGGCGTCCTCGACTATAGCGACGAGCCGTTGGTCTCGATCGACCTCAACCACAATCCGGCCAGCTCGACCGTCGACAGCCTCGAGACCGCGGTGATCGAGGGCAAGCTGGTGCGGGTCGTTTCCTGGTACGACAACGAATGGGGCTTCTCGAACCGGATGGTCGACACCGCGGCCGCGATGGCCACGCTCGGCTGAGGGTGGCCGGGCTCAACACCCTCGACGATTTGCCGCCGGACCTCGCCGGCAAGCGGGTGCTGGTGCGCGTCGATTTGAACGTGCCGATGCAGGACGGGGCGATCAGCGACGACACCCGGCTGCGCGCCGCGGTGCCGACCATCGCCGAATTGAGCGACCGCGGAGCGATCGTCCTGTTGCTGTCGCATTTCGGCCGTCCCAAGGGCCGGAGCCGGCCCGACATGTCGACCGCGCTGCTGGTCCGCCCGCTCGCCGAGCTCACCGGCCGCCCGGTGCGCTTCATCGAGGATTGCCAGGGCCCCGAGGCGAGCCGAGCGATCACCACCATGACCGAGGGCTCGATCGCGATCCTCGAGAACACCCGTTTCCACGCCGGCGAGGAAAAGAACGATCCCGAACTGGCCACGGCGATGGCGGCGCTCGGCGACTTCTACGTCAACGACGCCTTCTCGTCCGCGCACCGCGCCCACGCCTCCACTGAGGGCATCGCGCATCGACTCCCGAGCTTCGCGGGGCGCGCGATGCAGGCCGAGCTCGACGCGCTCGAGAAAGCGCTCGGCGAACCCGAGCGGCCGGTCGCGGCCCTGGTCGGCGGGGCCAAGGTCTCGACCAAGCTGGGCGTGCTCGGCCACCTGGTCGGCAAGGTCGAGCATCTGATCATCGGCGGCGGAATGGCCAACACCTTCCTCGCCGCGCGCGGGGTCGATGTCGGCAAGTCGCTCGCCGAGCACGAGCTGACCGGCGAGGCGACCGCCATCTTCGCCCGGGCCGAGGCCGCCGGCTGCACCATCCATCTGCCCTACGACGTCGTCGTCGCGACCGAGTTCGCGCCCAACCCGCCCGGCGTGCGCACCGCCAATGTCCACGAAATCACGCCCGACGAGATGATCCTCGACGTCGGCCCGGACGCGGTCGAGGCGTTCGGCGATGTCCTCAAGACCTGCAGGACGCTGGTCTGGAACGGGCCGCTTGGGGCGTTCGAGACGCCGCCGTTCGACGCCGGGACGGTGGCGCTCGCCAAGACCGCGGCCGCCCTCACCAAGGAAGGGAGCCTCGTCTCCGTCGCGGGCGGCGGCGACACGGTCGCGGCGCTCAACCATGCGGGCGTCACCGAGGATTTCACGTTCGTGTCGACGGCCGGCGGAGCGTTTCTCGAATGGATGGAAGGCCGCACGCTTCCCGGCGTGGCGGCGCTTCAAAAGCAGTAGGGATGACCATGGACCAGCAGATGATGACCAAGATCCGCGACGGCAGCGGCTTCATCGCCGCGCTCGACCAGAGCGGCGGCT